>JBBIJG010000088.1:0-8531 GCA_037446095.1 Caldilineae bacterium | reverse complement strand
CGAAGGCAGCCGAGAACTCGATGTCGCCTACATGATACCCCCCCAGGTTGACGTGCATCAGGCCAGGGACGAACTCACTCTCCTTGGCGTTTCGGTAGTAGTGCACTCCTTGAACCAGAGATGAGGCACAATTGCCTACCCCAACAATCGCTACTCGTACTTTACTCACTTGTTGCACCTCCTGTTCAGGTTTCAATACTATTCCCCTTCCAGGAATCTCCTCCACTCCCCGTGAAACCCTTCCTCCGTCACGCCATAGTAGATGTGGATCTTGCCCTCAGGGTCGCGCTGAGCCAGGTTGTAGCGTACTTTGCCCCCTTGTTTGTAACTCTGACAGAATCCAATGTCACCATACCAGGTGATCTTCTCGCTCTCAACAGGGGTCTGCTCCCGTTGGGTGATGGCATAGCGCCACAGCTTACGGGCTGAGGAACGGGTCACATTTTGCACCACATTGCCGTTGCGCAGGTCTTTCACCGTATGGTAGAGGACACCCTTCCGTTCCACGGTGTCAATGATCTCCACTCCTGTCCTGGGTGGTTCAACCTGGGGGGTGGCCTTTTCTGCCAGCGCTTTTTCCTCAGCTTCCGGCTGGGGTGGGGTCAGCCTTTGCTGCACCAGTTGCACAATTTCATCCCGCAAAGCCAGACTGGTCTCCGATTCTGAGCGGACATAGATCCTGGTCCCCTCAACTGCGTAAGGCACATCCGGGCCTTTGGGAACTACCAGACGGATGATCTTTTTCCCCTCGCTCTCCAAAGAGTCAATGGTCACATCCAGAGGTGGGGTGATCTTGCGCTGAATCTCGGCCTTGAGGGTGGCGATGGCTTCCTCGGGGTTGTCTATGCCAGCCGGAGGAACCTTGGGATCGGCGCGGGCCCCGATGTAGATGACCCCACCGTTGGCGTTGGCAAAGGCGACTACGTCACAGATGACGGCATGGAGACGGCCTCCCTGTTTGGTCATGCTTTCGTGGAACGACTGCACAATACTGGGCCCCTGTTCCCGGGCTGCCCGCACGTGGTCAAAAGGTGCCTTGGCTGGCCGATAGGGCCGGGTACGGGCAAAATCCTTGCCCAGGAAAACCTCCTTCAAAGCTTCGAAGCTTATTTCAGGGAGCAATACTTCGGTGACCCGATCGCCGACGCCCAGGGCGTTCTTGTCAGAGGGGTCCCGGTTCAAGCGATGGGCATCGGATCCCTGGATGCAGTGCATGCGGCGGGGGTATTCGGGCTTGGAACCGCTGTAGAAAGAGGCGGTGGTGCGTCGCCCTCTCTTCTCCAGGTCCGTCACTTCCAGGGCGTGGAGATGAGGGTCCTGGGTGTAGGCAATTTTGGTCTGCCCACCGAAGTCCAGACCTTGCAGGGCCACTCCGTGGCTGGAATTGGCGTGGGCAGCAATCACCAATCCCCCGGCTTCGTCAATGACCCGGTAAGCGGTCAGGACATCGGTGGTGGCTCCCACTTCGGTGGAGCCGGCATCTAACTTGTCAGGGGGGATATTCAGGTCGAGCAGGATATGTTCCAGCTCGCGAATGGAGGTCTTCTCGGAGAAGATGCCCAGGATGTGAAATCCCAGGGTAGCCGTGAATTCAAAGCCAGGCAGGATGAGGATCTTATCTCCTAAGCGCCGGTATTCTTCAAGGCGCTGTTTCTCCTGGGGGTGTAGACGATTCAGGCGCTCCAAGAGGGTGAGCTCCTCGATCTCTTTAGCCATGGCGGCACAGCCGGCCACGGTGTTGTGGTCGGTGATGGCGATGATGTCCAGCCCCTTTTCCTCCGCCTTACGCAGGATATCCAGATAGGTGACATGGGGTTCCGCGTAGCAGGCAGAAGCGGGCGTGTGGATGTGGAGGTCAACACGCCTCCACGCGGCCTGTCTCTGTTCGCTTTTGTCTCTACTCAAACCAAAATCCTTTCGTGATGTGCTCAAGGGTCCTTTATCAGTTGGCAAAATCGCCGAAAGCTCTGATTCCGCTTAGCGATCTCCTTCGGGCGTGCGTACTCGGCTATCTGTGGGTCATACCTGGGTTTTTGGAAGTCCTTTCCATACCGAGCGAAGAGGTCTCCAAGCAATTCGGCTGGCTTGCATACCTCCTCCAAGTTCCGTTTAATGTGCAGTTTTGCCCCTCTTCCCAAAACCTGCTCCAGGGCCTTGGGATCCGCAGCGAGCCAACCTTCCAGGGTGTGAACGACCATGGCATACCTAACCGGTAAGCCTATCTCGTTGAGCTCTCTCTCTACTCTTGAAGCCTTTTCCCAAATTTCTTCGGGGTCTGTGCACTCCGAATCCACGCAAACGATGACCTTCTCGATATCATGATGTTTCTTCAAGAGGGCTTCTAAATAAGGCCTGAGGCTTTCAGAATTAAACATCTCATCTCTGGGGATCGTCCTGGGAATGATTTTGGGGGAAGGGTCGAGGATTTTGCGGATAAGCTTGGGAATAGCGTCCTTGTCGCTTTTCCCTTCCACAAATATTCCCGGGCTCATGGGACCCCTCCGAGGTGGCCGGAATACCATAACTTCCCTAAGCCCAGGGTCTTCAGCGCTTCCTTGATCCCCGCCGTGTCCCTGGCCTCACGGCATTGCGTTTTCCCATCCATTTTTTCCACGATCATCAAAGCTTCAGGGTCTTTCAGGAAATTGAGGAAGTCCGGGGAATGGGTTGTCACCAGAATTTGAGTCCTGCGAGAGGCCGATTTCAAAACATCTACAACCAACTCCAGCAGGCCAGGATGGATGCAGTTCTCGGGCTCCTCAAAGCAGATCAGGGCTGGAGGATCGGGGGAAGTGATGACGGCTAACTGGCCGAGGAGGCGTAGCGTCCCATCGGACATGGCCCAGGAGGGGATACGCAGGGGAAAGCCTCGCTCTTGGAAAGCCAGATAGGTCCGACCTTCCTCCGTGAGGGGGGTCAAGAGCTGCTCTACCTCCGGGACGCCCGACTTCAAGAGTTCTTCCACTTCGAGAAAGCTCTGCCCATATTCCGATTGAAAAGTGTGAAGCACCGAGGAGATGTTTTCCCCCTCCATTTGCAGGCGCAGGTCCTTCCTGGCCGGCTGGGGAAGGGCCATCCGGGAAGGCACAAAATTGTAAAAAGCCCAACTGCTCATGGCCTGGGAGAACGCGCCTAGAATTGGATACCGGGTTGGATCTTTGCACTCGGAGAGATGGAGCTGTCGCGCTCCTCCTATACCAAAGCGCCCCCTTTTCGCTCCATTTTCATCCCATAGCGACGCCATTCCCTGTTCAGTTGGGAACTCCAGGAGTTTTCTTTCTTCGCCATTGGTTCGTAGCAAAAAGATTTCCCTTGCCAGGGCGTAATGAGTCGGCCCACCAGCGATCTCAACTCGATAAGTGATTGAGCGCTCTTTCCCAGCGTCAGGAACCTGAGCATTCAGTTCGATTTCGATCTGGCGTTTGAGATCCCCGCCCCAGACGATGTAGCGAAATCCGCCCCGTGAAGTGACGCTGGGTGCCCCCAGCTCCAAAAGCTCTCGCAAGAAGAGGAGGCAGTCCAAGATATTGCTTTTTCCGGCGTTGTTGGGCCCCACGAAAACCGTTAGAGGCTTCAAAGGGATAGCGACATCTTCAAGACTTTTATAGTTCCTAACCCGTAGTTCCTTGAGCATCCTGTTGCCTCCTCGGTTTGGAGAGCCCCTTTTCCGCTTTATCGTATTTTACCACATTTATGCCCTGAAAGCAAAGATAGCTTTCCGCTTTAATTGCCAAGAGCGTGAAAAGGGGCTTGGCAACCATTTGCCTTTCGAAAGAAAAGGATGTATAATTTCCCACGCCCCTAATTGATTGAAAATGCGACGGGCCAATCCATGACCGTCTTTTGAGGAGGCCGGGATGATAGACGCCAGCCAGCTTGACCCCAGGTTCAGAGACGAAATTGCAGCCGAAGATGGGGGAGAAAACATCAAACGCTGCTTTGCCTGCGGCACCTGCACTGCCTCGTGTCCCATCCGCGAGGTTACCGACAGATACAACCCCCGCCGGATCATCCGAATGGCCGTCCTGGGCCTGAAGGAAGAGGTTCTCGCCAGCGATTTTATCTGGCTTTGTTCAGCCTGCTATACCTGTTCTGAGAGGTGCCCCCAGGATGTGCGGATCACCGATTTGATGAATGCCATCAAGAACATTGCCATCCGAGAAGGCTACGTCCATCCCTCATTCAAGAGACAGGTGGAGCTCCTGAGCGAGCATGGTCGGCTGTACGAGATCGGCGAGTTTGAAAACCAGAAGCGCAGTGAGTACGGATTGCCCGTGCTTCAAGAGCAGGCGGCTGACGTGCGGAAGATATTCGAGGCCACCAACGTAGCCCGGCTGGGGGAAGGGTAGGAGGTTCAAGATGAAGTACGCGCTGTATCTGGGATGCACCGCCCCTGTCAGGGCCATCAACTACGAGCTTGCCGCCAGGAAGACAGCCGACCGCTTCGGGATGGAGTTGGTTGACATAAATGACTTCGGTTGCTGCGGGTTCCCGGTCAAATCGGTGAAGCAGGAGACAGCTCTCCTGATGGCCGCCAGGAACCTGGCCCTGGCCGAGGAGAAGGGTCTGGATATCTGTGCCCTGTGCAATTCTTGCAGCAGCACCTTGTTGGAGGCCAACAAGAAGCTCCAGGAAGATGAGGCACTGAGAGCCAGGGTTAACGAGAAACTCCTGGCCAGCACGGGCAAAAGATACGAAGGCACGATCACAGTCAGACACTTCGCCCGCATCTTGTACGAGGAGGTGGGTGTGGCCAGGATTAGAGAGAAGGTCACCGTTAGCCTTTCGGGCCTCAACCTGGCGGCCCATTACGGATGCCATTACCTTAAACCTGCTGCCCTGCACGATTCCTCTGACGACCCCGAACATCCGACCAGCCTGGACGAGCTGATAGCAGCCACCGGTGCGAGGTCCATCTTCTACGAAGACAGAAACCAGTGCTGTGGGGGGGGCATCCTGGGCATTGAAGAGCAGACAGCCCTGGCCTTGCCCAAAAGAAAACTCGATCACGTCAAAGCTTCGGGAGCGGAGGCATTGATCGTTATCTGTCCTTTCTGTGACATCATGTACGAACTGAACCAGAGGAGGATCGAGAAGCTCTATCAGACCGAATACCGCCTTCCCGTATTGTATTACCCTCAGCTTCTGGGCCTGGCCCTGGGGTTCTCGCCCGACGAGATGGGACTGGAGTTGAACAGAGTGAGGCCACCGGCAGGCAGTCGGCTGGCAGAGTTGTTGGGATAAATACATGACATTGAACTTGACGACTTATCGCTGAGGCACGACGGGAAATGTGGGGGACTTTCCCAGAGACATTGAGCTCGACGTCAGACCAGAAGAGTCATGAAACGCGGACGTTCATTGCCCGATGTTCTAAACCCAGGACGCTGCGTTTACTAGCGGATTAGTACTGGCACTCCGCTTTTATGGTAGAGTAGGCGGCAATGGCCTTGCATCTCTCCGCTCGGCCCCGCCCGACGATAAATCGTCCTACTTCAGCGGGCTGGGGCTGCTCAGCCCCGGCGTTTACGTTAGGGCCTTTAGGCGTGGTGAAGCCCTCGCCGCTAGGCCAGACAGTTTTGAAGACGTGCTCTAGATAGGTTGACAATAAAACCAAGGTACCAGTATTAGTTGGGCAATTCTCTGCAGCGGAATGTACGCTAATACTTGCCTGCCGACCCTGCTGTGCGGTTGCATGAAGGAACAAGAATTGCTGTAATCATCCTGGCGTGAACTCAGGAAAGGACGAGCGTCAATGACCTCAGGAGACACACAGAAGATCGGTGCTGCCCTGGTGGTGGGCGGGGGTATCGCCGGTGTACAGGCTGCCCTGGACCTGGCCGAATCGGGCATCAAGGTTTACCTGGTGGAAAAGTCGCCGGCTATCGGTGGACACATGGCTCAACTGGACAAGACCTTCCCCACCAACGACTGCGCCATGTGCATCCTCTCCCCCAAGTTGGTGGAAGCCGGCCGCCACCGTAACATCGAAATCATCACCAACGCCGAGCTGACTGCCCTGGAGGGCCAGGCCGGCGATTTCACCGCTACGGTATTGCGCAAGGCCCGCTATGTGGACATCAACAAATGTACCTCTTGCAACGAGTGCACCGCCGTCTGCCCGGTTCAGGTCCCCGACGAGTTCAACGAAGGTTTACAGGCTCGCAAGGCTATCTACCGCCCCTACGCTCAGGCAGTGCCCAACGCCTTCGTCATTGACAAGAAAGGGCGAGCCCCCTGCACCAACGCCTGCCCGGCCGGCGTCAGCGCTCAGGGCTACATCGCCCTGATCCGACAGCGGCGTTACACCGATGCCTTGCGTCTGATCCGGGAGCGTATCCCCTTCGCCACCGTCTGCGGGCGCACCTGCCATCACCCCTGTGAGGGCCGCTGCAATCGCCGCTACATTGACGAACCGGTGGCCATCCAGGCCCTCAAACGCTTCGTGACCGACCGCATCTACCTGGGCTACCTGACCCCTCCCGAGAAGGTGCCCCGCACCCGTGACGAGTGGGTGGCCATCGTCGGGGCCGGCCCGGCAGGATTGACCGCCGCCCAGGACCTGGTCAAAATGGGCTACGGGGTGACGGTCTTCGAGGCCCTGCCCGAACCGGGGGGCATGATGCGCGTGGGCATCCCCCAATATCGGCTGCCCAAAGATGTGCTGCGCCGGGACATCGCCGACATCCTGGCCCTGGGCGTGGAACTCAAACTCAATACCCCCATCCGGGACCCTCTCAAGCTTCTGGAGCAGGGTTACAACGCCGTTTACCTGGCCGTTGGCACCTATGGACAGCCCCGTCTGAACATCGAGGGCGAAGACCTGGAAGGGGTGATCTCGGCCATTGCCCTGTTGCGCGATGTCAGCATGGGCAAGATGGATGGGGTGGGCCAGAAAGTGGCTGTTATCGGCGGGGGCATCACGGCTGTGGATGCCGCCACCACGGCCCTGCGCCTGGGAGCCAGGGAGGTGTCCCTGATCTACCGTCGGGGCCGGGGTGAGATCCCGGCCTATGAATGGGAATTGGCCGAGGCAGAGAAGGAAGGGGTACGGCTTATCCAGTGGGCCATGCCTTTACGCATCCTGGGCCAAAATGGCCGCGTGGTGGGCCTGGAGTGTGCCGAAACCAGAGCCCGGGGCCGGGAAGAGCCCAAGCCCATACCCGGCACGGAGTTTGAGCTGGAAGTAGATACCGTTATCCGTGCCCTGGGCCAATCGTCGGACCTGTGGTACATGGACTGCCCGCCAGACACCTACGTGGGTGACTCGGAAACGCTGGCCACCCATGTGCCGGGCATCTTCGCCGGCCCCGGCCAGATACCCGGCGCGGGCTTTATCATCAACGCTATCGCCCTGGGCCACCAGGCAGCTACCTGCATTGACCGTTACCTGCGTGGGGAACCGTTGAAACAACCCCCCCGACCTAAACCACCGGTAGCAGAGTGGACCAGGGAAGAAGCGCAGGCCAAGGTGCGCAGCGGTGAGGTCGTCCCTACACCGCGCGTACCTCGCCCCTTGCTGCCCCTGAAGGAACGGGTGGAACGCTTCCTGGAAGTGGATATGGGCTATACCGAGAGCATGGCCCTGGCCGAGGCTGCCCGCTGCCTCAACTGCGGCCTGTGCTCCGAGTGCGGCGAATGTGCCATCGCCTGTCAGCGGGGAGCCATCAACTACGACGACACAGACCACCTGGAGGAACTCAAGGTCGGGGCGGTCATTTTGGCCCCTGGCTACAAACCCTACGACGCCCACCTGTCTGAAGAATACGGCCTGGGGCGTTACCCCAATGTGGTGACCAGCCTGCAATTCGAGCGCCTGGTGTGCGCCTCGGGGCCCACCGCCGGCCACGTGCTGCGACCTTCGGACCAGAAGGAACCCAGACGTATCGCTTTCCTCCAGTGCGTTGGTTCCCGTGACCGCAACCACAATTACTGTAGTGCCGTCTGCTGCATGTACGCCACCAAAGAGGCCATCCTGGCCCGAGAGCACATGCCTGATGTGGAGTGCAAGATCTTTATCATAGACAAGCGGGCGTTCGGCAAGGGTTTCGATGACTACACCGAGCGGGCACAAAAAGACTATGGCATCCGCTACATCCGTTCACGGGTCCCGGCCATCGCCGAAGATCCCTCCACCCACAACCTGAGAGTCACCTACGAGACGGAAGACGGCCAGCTCGTCCATGAGGAATTCGACCTGGTGGTGCTCAGCGTGGGCCTGGAACCGCCAGCCGAGGTCCAGGAGCTGGCTCAGACAGTGGGCATCGAGCTAGACGAGCGGGGCTTTTGCCGACGGAACCCCTTCCACCCGGTGGAAACCACCCGGCCGGGCGTCTTTGTGTGTGGCACCTTCGCCGAGCCCAAGGACATCCCTGAGAGCGTCACCGAGGCCAGCGGTGCGGCCGCGGCCGCACTGGCCACCATTGGCCAGGCCCGCGGCACGCTGGTCACGGAGAAGGTCTACCCGCCAGAGATGAGCTGGGTCACAGAAGAGCCGCGCATCGGGGTCTTTGTTTGCTCCTGTGGCTCCA
>JBBIJG010000087.1:0-8540 GCA_037446095.1 Caldilineae bacterium | reverse complement strand
ATGACACGTCGAGCCAAAGCTGACCTCCATCGCTTCCCGAGTGCCAACCAGAACGTACGAAGCTGTGCCCATGTCGCCGGGCACCAGGACCGGCTGGCCCACGACGCGGTAGATTTCCGGCAATTCCGGATGACCCGGCCCGAAAGCGCGCGTGGCTCCCTTGCGGTGGACACATACTTTGATGCGCTGGCCATCTACCTCGTATTCTTCGATCTTGGCGATGTTGTGGGCTACATCGTAGACCGTGGCCAGTTCCCAGCTCTTGACCTTGCCGGCCAATACCTCCTCAAAGGTGCGGCGGATAAGGTGGGTCAGGCACTGGCGGTTGGCCCAGGCATAGTTGGCCGCCCCGGCCATAGCCGCAAAGTAATCCCGTCCCTCGGGCGAGTCCAAAGGAGCGCAGACCAGCTCCCGATCGGGCAGCTCAATGTGATACTTCTTCACTGCCTCTTGCAACAAACCCACATAATCGGTGCAGACCTGGTGGCCCAGGCCGCGCGAGCCGGAATGGACCTGGACGGCCAGTTGGCCGGGGAAGAGGCCAAAAGCAGTAGCCACCTCTTCGTCGTAAACTTCCACCACCTCCTCGATCTCCAGGAAGTGGTTGCCTGAGCCCAGGGTGCCCAATTGACTTTTGCCGCGCTCCCTGGCCCGCGAACTCACCGCCCGGGCCTCAGCTCTGGCCATAGCGCCCCCTTCCTCGATCCGCTCCAAATCCTCCCGGCTGCCGTAGCCCTGCTTCACCGCCCAAGCGGCTCCTTTCTCCAGCACCTGATCCATCTGCTCGGGGGAGAGTTTAATGCCGCCTTTTTCACCCACCCCACTGGGCACGTTACGATAGAGGGCACTGATCAGCGCGCTGATGTGGGGTTTGACCTCTTCTACTTCCAGGTTAGAGACGAGAAGCCGCACGCCGCAGTTGATGTCATAACCGACTCCCCCAGGGGAGATGACGCCAGAGGGGTAGCGGGTGGCCGCCACGCCACCGATGACAAAACCGTAGCCCTGGTGGATGTCGGGCATGGCCAGGGCGTAGCCGACAATGCCCGGCAGAGTGGCCGTGTTGACCAGTTGTTCCAGCGAGCGGTCGCTGAAGGCCGCCTCCAACAGCTTCTCATCGGCGTAGATACGAGCCGGCACGCGCATATCCTTACGGTACTCTTTCGGTATCTCGTACAGATAGTCTGTGATGCGTTTCAAATCCCTTTTGTCCACCATCTTCGCTCCTCCTTCTCAATCCAGAAACACTAGACATCAAAGACCACGGTAGCCAGGTAGCCATCCTCTGTTTCACGGATGGCCAAATCGTGGAAGGTGGCTGCTTTGACAGCCAGCTTGCTGGCCGTCATTTTGGTCCCCCATACGACCGCTGAAAGCCGGGTGGGGGAGAGAGTTGCGATCTCGAAACGGCTGTAGACCTCCTCCTCTACCTCGTGCAGGTAAAGCAGTTCATTGAGCCAACCGACCAGAAGGCTTTCGCGGTCAGGAGCTGCCAGATGCACTTCCCGGCTGACGTCAGGTGACAGATTCTCCAGATCGGCCATCATGCTGAACAGGCCATAGGCAGCATTGACAAAGATCTCTTCCAGGTTGCGGCCTTGCACTTGCAGAGCCAGGTCGGCGGTGTGCTCTATTTCTTCAAAGCGAAATGAGGGCATACTCACTCCTACGAAGCAGCCAAAGACAGCGCTTCCTCCAGCCGGGGGAGCGGCTTTTCGGCGGCCAGGATACGGCGTGCCTCGACAATGTCTCTCTCGATCTGGGCGATCAATTCCCTGATGTCGGTGAACCGCTTCTCGGAGCGCAGGCGCTCCACGAATTCGACAACCAGATCATAGCCGTAGATGTCGCCCTCGAAATCCAGGATGTAGGTCTCCACGGTGCGCTCCCCATTGTCGAAGGTGGGACGCACTCCCACGTTGGCCACACCCTGGTAGCGCTCCTCCCCCAGGATGGCGTAGACGGCGTAAATGCCGTTAGCCGGAACAGCCCGCTCGGCCCGCACCTCCAGGTTGGCCGTGGGGAAACCCAGGCAGCGCCCACGCTGGGCCCCTCGCACCACCTCCCCGGTCAGGCTTGGGTAGCGCCCTAGGAGCTCAGCCGCCTCACGCACCTGCCCCCTGCACAACAGAGAACGAATGCGGGTGCTGCTGATCACCTCGCCTTTCCAAACCAGCGGGGTGATCATTTCCACCAAGAAGCCCAGCTCTTGACCCAGGGCCCGCAGGACCTCTGGGGTCCCCTCGCGGCCCCGGCCCAGGGCAGAACCCTTCCCCACCCACAACTCTTTCATGCGCAGGCGCCGACAGATCACCTCCATGAAGTCTCGGGCCGAAGTCTGAGCCATCTCCCGGTTGAAAGGCAGGAGCGCCACGATGTCCAACCCCAATCTTTCCAGGAGGGCGACTTTTTCACCCGGCGTCGTGAGATAGCGGGTAGGATTCCCAGGCGAGAGCACAACACTGGGGTGGGGATGAAAAGTGATCAGACCGGCCAGGCGATGGGTTTGTCGAGCCCGCTGTAACAGTTGCCCGATAAGGTATTGGTGTCCACGGTGGACCCCGTCAAAAGCTCCAATGGTCAGAATGGTGTCTCTGTCCAGGTGGACCTGGGACAAATCGTCAATGATCTGCATGGCGCAGCCCGATAGTTAATGGTCCTGACTGAAGACTTTCCTGGGTTGCCAGAGGCCCGTTTGGGCATCGTACTGCAGCAGGGCGATCAGCTTGCCTTCCGTCGAGTAGGCGCGACAGAGAGAGGGTGACGACAAGGGCGTTGGCCCCTGCACTTGCTGCCCGAGGCGGATCCGGCGCTCGGCTTCGTTTCCAAAGGTGAGGGCCTCAAAGTCCAGTAGGGCCTCGTCGAGGGGATGTATCAACTCGGCCCATCGGCCGGTGGCGAAAGCTTCGCTCAGGGTCTCCATGGTGATGGCTTCCTCCAAAGTGAAATGCCCGCTCGCCAGGCGGGTCAGGCCGGACAGATGGGCCCCGCAGCCCAGCCGCTGCCCCAAATCGTGGGCCAGGGAGCGGAGGTAGGTGCCGGGCGAGCAAGTGACCTCGATGGTGAGCACCGGCGATGACCAGTCCAACAGTGTGAGGGTGTATATCTCCACAGGGCGGGGCTGGCGCTCGACAGCCTTCCCCTGGCGGGCCAGCCTGTGGAGCGGGGTCCCCTGGTGCTTGAGGGCCGAGTACATGGGTGGCGTCTGCTCGATCTGGCCGACGAAAGCCGCCAGGGCCTCCTCCAGTTGGGCCAGGGTGACATTCACCTCCGCTCTGGCCGTGATTTGCCCCTCGGCGTCGTAGGTGTCGGTGCTGAGGCCCAGGTGCACGGCGGCCCGATAGACCTTGCGGCCCTGCATCAGGTATTCGCTGACCCGGGTGGCCTGCCCCAGACAGACCAGCAACACTCCTGTGGCCATAGGATCCAGGGTGCCGGCGTGGCCCACCTGCCTCTGCCCGGAGAGGCGCCGCACCCTGGCCACCACGTCATGGGAGGTCCACCCCTGCGGTTTGTCAATGTTCAATATGCCGGAGATAGCTCGATTCATTGGCAGTTGGCACCCAGCTCAGAGCGGCGACCTGCACCCATTCAGGTCGGCGACAGCATGAAAGACCTTCAAGCTCGTACAGCTACCCGACGGATGGCCACTATAGCGCATGGGAGTGGTTAAGGCGAATCGTTTAAATGCCCTGCTTTCCATAATGCCTGTAAACGGGTGACCACACTCTCTGCCGCCTGCGCAAGGGGAGGAGGCACCTCAAAGCCTACGGCTCTCTTATGCCCACCTCCCTTGGGATAGGACTGAGCCAGTGGAAGCAGATTAAACCCTGGCTTGGCCCGGCCACTCACCCGAATCGGTCCTCCATCCGGCCTCTCCCTAAAAACCAGAGAGATTTGTACGTCCACGGCATCGAGGATCAGGTTGGCCAACCCCTCTGTATCTTCCATCGTGGTCCCAGTTGCAGCGTACATCTCGCTTGAGATGGTCGTCCAGGCTATCCCCTCTCTGGTTTGCAGGTGCGTCAGAGCCTCACCCCAGAGTTGCAAAGCTTTCAGCGCATGTTGACCCCGATACTGTTCCATCACCTGGGTGAGCGACCCCCCACACCGCATCAGTAAAGCAGCCGCTTCCAAGGTCTCCGGTTCCGTCTCTGGAATCGCAAATCCCCGGGAGTCAAAGACGATCCCGGCCAGCAGGCAAGTAGCGATCCTCTCATCCAGTGGCACATTCAGCTCCCGGATGATTTGTAAAACCACTTCGGCGGTGGAGGCCTTCCAGGGGAGGATCACGTTAGCGATACCATACCGGGCATTGCTGTCATGGTGATCCACCACCACCACAGGAATTTCGTTCTCCACGATTTCAGCGTACAGCCGGGCCCCAATTTGTGCTGGCTCCCCTGTATCCAGGGCGACCACCAGGTCAACCCCCCGGTCAACGGTGCCAGGGCCGACCATTTCAATACCCGGGATGAAACGGAGACTCGGCGGGACCATATCAAGCGAGAGAACGCTTACCTGCTTGTCCATTTTTCGCAACGCATGGGCCAAACCCAGGCTTGACCCCAAGGCGTCGGCATCGGGTCGTTCGTGAGTCACAAGGGTGATCCTGCGGGCCTGCTTTAAGCATTGGCAGGCCCTTGTCAGGTCGGATTTCACCGCTTCAAAGCCTGCCGTGGAGGTCGTCCAGTCAGGGCTCTGAGCTGGCGGTGGCGAAGCCATCTTTCCACAGACGGTCAACGGATCGAGCGAAGCTCTTGCCTCCTCATAGGCTTTCACGGTTATCTCCTTCCAACTGGTCCAAAAGTTGCAGAATGCGCTGGCTACGCTCCAGCGAGTCATCGAGATGGAAGGTCAGATTGGGCACGTAGCGCAGGGCTAAACGCGCCCCCAGTTCATGGCGGAGAAAGCCGGTGGCATGTTTTAAACCGGCCAACATCTCTCGTCGTGCTTCTTGATCGCCCATCGTGCTGACATAGATGTGAGCCTGGCGCAGGTCAGCGCTGATTTCCACGGCGGTCACCGTCACAAACGAGAGGCGGGGATCGCTCACTTTCTTTTGCAGCAACTCGCTGATTTCCTCTTGGATGAGGTCACTGACTCGCCTCTGACGACGACTCGGCATGATTTATGGCTGATGGCGGGTAGCTAATAGCTGATGGCGGATGGCCGGTATCGCCATCTGCGCTCAGCCATTTGCTAGCCCACCCTCTCCTTTCTGTAGAACTCGATGATGTCCCCTTCAACAAAGTCGCCAAAATTCTCCAGTCCCACGCCGCACTCGAAGCCGGCATTGACTTCTTTGACATCCTCGGTAAAGCGTCTCAAGGAGCTAACCCGGCCATCGTAGACCACTTCCCCGTTCCGGCTGATCCTGGCCAGGGCGTTACGGTGGATTTGGCCATCCATGACATAGACGCCTGCCACTTTGCCCCGCTGGGAGGTTCTAAAGATGGCTTTCACTTCAGCGTGGCCAATCACCACGTCGGCGTAGACTGGTTCCAGAAGACCTTTCAAAGCTTTCTCAATGTCATCCACAAGCCGGTAAATAATGTCATAGAGGCGGATGTCGACCCCTTCTGCTTCGGCCATGCGCCTGGCAGCCGGGTCCACTTCGACGTTGAAACCAATCACAATAGCCCGCGAGGCGATGGCCAGCATGATGTCGGACTCGGTGATATTGCCCGTGCCATCGTGGATGATTTTCACCTTCAGATTCTCATCGCCTAATTTATCCAGGGAGCTCTCAATCGGTTCAAGGGAACCCTGGACATCCGCTTTGAGAATGAGATTCAGCTCTTTTACCTTTCCAGCCCGAACCTGATTGTAGAGGTCATCCAGGCTGAGAACCTTGACCGGTTGTTGGGCTGCCTGCTGTTTCATCTCGGTGCGCCTGGCCGTCATAGCGCGGGCGAGCCGCTCGTTGGCGACCACTTCAAAGGGGTCTCCGGCACGGGGGACATCAGGCAGACCCAGGATAGCCACAGGGGTAGATGGCCCGGCCTCCTTAACCGGTTTACCTTTGTCATTGAACATGGCCCGGACACGACCATAGAGCTCATCAATGACAATGATGTCCCCGACCCGCAGGGTCCCGTTTTGCACCAGAACGGTCGCTACGGGTCCCCGGCTCTTGTCCAATTTGCCTTCTACAACGGTGCCCAAGGCGGGACGATTGGGATTGGCTTTGAGTTCCTGCACCTCTGCGACCAATAAGATATTTTCCAGCAGTTCTTCGACACCCTGGTTGAACTTGGCTGAAATCGGAACGCAGATGGTCTCCCCCCCCCATTCCTCCACCGTCAGCCCGACCTCTGCCAGTTGCTGCTTGACGAGCTCTGGATTGGCCTCGGGCTTATCCATCTTGTTCAGAGCCACCACAATAGGGACTTGAGCCGCCCGGGCATGGTCAATGGCTTCCTTCGTTTGGGGCATCACGCCGTCGTCCGCCGCCACAACCAGGACAGCCAGGTCGGTGATCTGAGCGCCCCGGGCCCGCATGGCGGTGAAAGCTTCATGGCCCGGAGTGTCCAGGAAGGTGATCTTTTTGCCCTCTATCTCCACTTGATAGGCTCCGATGTGTTGGGTGATACCCCCAGCCTCCCCTTCAGCGACATGGGTGTGGCGGATGGCATCGAGGAGTTTGGTCTTCCCATGATCCACGTGTCCCAACACGGTTACCACCGGTGGTCGAGGTCGCAGGTTCTTGGGGTCTTCGCCCTCATAGAAACGATGTCGAAGGGGCTGGGGGAGCTTGGAGGCACCTTCTTCTACGGGGGGAGCCTCCTCCTTTGTCTCGAAACCCATTTCCCCGGCCACAATAGCTGCCGTCTCATAATCAATCTGCTGGTTGATATTGGCCATAATGCCGTTGTTCATCAGTTCCTTAATGACATCAATGGGGCTGATACCCAGCAAGTTGGCCAGTTGCCTTACGGTGAGAACGGCAGGCAATTCCACGACTTTGGGTTGAATCGAAACAGCAGGTGGAGCAACTTCTTGGATAGCGGCCCCGGCTCGTTGCGCGGGAGGTGGCCCTGCTGGCCCGGGTTTGCTTGCGCCCTTCGTCACCGGTTTAGCAACCCGGCCGGCAGCCTGGCCTGCACTGCCGGGCTTGCTATCCGGCTTGATTTTGGGTGCTGCTCCTTTTTTAGCTGGCGCTGTCCCCACCGGGGATGGTTTGGTCCTGGCTTTTGGAGCAGTCGTTGGGGCGGCGCGGCCCTTCTTCGACGTTTCCGCCGGGCTCTTGGTTTTTTCCCCTCCGGCAGCTTTCGGGCCGACAGCCTTCACGGCTGGGGGAAGGCGGACAGCATCCCCGGTCTTTCCAACAGATTCGTCTTTCAAGGCCAGGCCCACTGATTTCTTCTTTTTCCTCTCCCCTTCTCGGTTTTGAGCCATAACCTTTTCCCCTTTCCGGCATAACGCCCTGATACCTGTTTGCCCCCTGCGCGCCATGCCATGGCTCCACCAGGCATGGCGCAAGGCAAAGTAGATTCACCGGTCCCATGGGGGCTTTTTCACCCGCCAAAGGGTAGCTGTTCGAGCCAGTGCCTCTGAGTTACGCAGTTGGTCTCCAAAGTACCGCAGAGCAGGCTGAGAACATCTGCGATCTCAGCGCCCTCCGGTGAGTAACAAGTCCTGTAAGTTAATGACCTTTTTCAGGATCTCCGGCGCAGATTTGAGGGTAATCGTCAGGAGCTGCTCTTTCCAGGCCGGCCTCGTTGAAAGTTTCCTACAACTCGGAGCAACTCTTAGCCTGGGGAAAATAAGGGGACAAATCGTGGGGAAAGATAACCGTATCGCTTACGTCATTCTTTCAGACTCATACCCCCTCACTTCCCCGGTCCTTTACCTTCTCACTTCGGGTTCCCATCGGTCGCACTTCTCATCGGAGTCACCGAGAGTTCGGTAATTCACTCCGCGCCCTCACCTGGCGATAAATCGCCGGCGTTCTTTTAGCCCAACGATTCTTGCCCTGAGCGAAGGGGGTATCGTCGGGTGGGGCCGAGCAGAGAGACGCATGGCCATGGCCGAATACTCTCTCACCCTTTGACCGCCTCATCGGTCAGTTCCAAAGTCTGTCCAAAGGCCAGGAGGGTTGCCCGCTCTGCTGGGGATAAGCCGGTCTGCAAAGCGTGTTCGAGACGCTTCTCTGATAAAGCTTTCTCCCAGCACGTCCTCTCGCGGCAGAGGTAGGCTCCTCGACCGGAAGCCTTCCCACTCGGATCAATCGCCACCCCCTGATCGGGCGTGCGGACAATCCGCACCATTTCGCGTTTGGGTCGGATCTTCCGACAACCAACACATGTTCGTTGAGGTACATGCTTGCGACGCATCTGCTCTGTTTCCTCTACCGGTGAAAGGAGCACTCCGTCCCCAAGGGACACCTGCCCTGAGGCTTCGTCCGCTGCCTACCTCACCCATCCCCCCCCGGCCCTCCCCTTCCCTCTCCGACCCCCACCCTAACCCTCCCCCGAAACGGGGGAGGGAACCAGAGGGAAGGGGAGGGTGAGGGAGGGGTTAGGAGAGGTCAAAAA
>JBBIJG010000086.1:8343-8553 GCA_037446095.1 Caldilineae bacterium | reverse complement strand
CGCCTTTCCCACGCCTCAGCTACGACGAGGCCGTGGAGATTTTGAACGAGAAGGGCGTGCCCATCGAGTGGGGCGACGATTTCGGCGCGCCGCACGAGGTGGCCGTGGGCAACCACTTTGAGAAGCCGGTCTTTGTGCACCACTACCCCACCCAGTGCAAGGCCTTCTACATGGAGGAGGAACCGGGGCGGCCTGAGGTCTCCAAATCGG
>JBBIJG010000086.1:0-8266 GCA_037446095.1 Caldilineae bacterium | reverse complement strand
AGCTGTTGGAACGGCGCATCAAGGAGCACAACCTGCCCCGCACAGCCTACGAGTGGTACCTGGACTTGCGCAGATACGGTTCAGTGCCCCATTCCGGCTTCGGCCTGGGGGTAGAGCGGACCATCATGTGGATCTGCGGCATCCACCACATCCGCGAGACCATCCCCTTCCCACGGCTATTGGGGCGGGTGTATCCGTGAGGAACCATTGTGTGTGCCGGGGGGGCGGGCACGCGCGGAGGGCGCCGCTGTCAGTGAAGTTAAATAAGCAAGGGTCCTGATCCAGGGTCTGGAAGAAGTGCCACCAGTACCAGCCAGTGGCTTCAGCGGCAATAGGGATGGCCTCAAAGTCGCCTTCCACGACCCGCCGGGCGACTTGGATGAAGGCCTCTGTGCCCGGACGGTTGTTTTCCACGGTGCAACGTGGAGCGAGCTCGTGTCCTTGGCCATCCATCAGGCAGACGGTATTGGTCTTGCGGTGGACGTCAACGCCCACCAGAAGGGGGTTGGACATGGTTCACCTCCTCACGGGAATGGTTGTCGTCCGCCCAAGGGAGGTGGAATCCCTGGCACCCGATGAGATCAACAGCCTCGCGGTCAATGAGAACTCCCCCTGCCACAAGGATGCGCCTGGGTCTGCTGCCCCAGGTCGTGACAGGTTACGAACAAGATGCGAGTGAGAAGTACCCATCGGGACGAGGGGCGCATGCTTACGTAGAATTTGCTCCCAAGGAGCAGGGAAACAAGGAGGAACAGCGCTGCCCTCCCTGGGCCAGCCCCCAGGATGCCAGAGATTCTCCCATTTGTCAAGTGGGCGGCGGGCTGGCGCCCCCCGCACCAAACATATTATACGAGGAGGTTCACACCTATGGGTCAGAAACCTGATCGCAACCTGGCTTTGGAATTGGTGCGCGTGACAGAAGCCGCTGCTCTGGCGGCCGGACGCTGGATGGGCCGTGGTGACAAGAAAGGGGCAGATCAGGCCGCTGTGAACGCCATGCGCCTCTCCCTGAACAGCATCGCTATGGATGGCGTCGTTGTTATCGGGGAGGGGGAAAAGGATGAGGCCCCCATGCTCTACAACGGCGAGGTCCTGGGTACTGGTGAACCGCCGCCGGTGGATATTGCTGTGGACCCTATTGATGGGACTCGTCTGACCTCCCTTGGTTTGCCCGGAGCTCTCTCCGTTGTTGCCCTCTCGGAACGAGGTACCATGTATTTCCCCGGCAGTATCGTTTACATGGACAAAATCGCTGTGGGGCCTGAGGCCAGGGGGGTGATTGACATCAACGCTCCGGTGGCGGAAAACCTGAAAAGAGTGGCCAAAGCTAAAAAGCGCGACGTGGATGACCTGACCGTCGTCATCCTGGATCGGCCCCGTCACGAGCAGTTGATCAGTGAAGTAAGAGCTGCCGGAGCGCGCATCAAGCTGATCCCCGACGGCGATATCTCCGGCGGTTTGATGACGGCCATCGAAGACACGGGCCTGGATATCCTGATGGGTATCGGCGGCGCACCGGAGGCCGTGATCACCGCCTGTGCCCTCAAATGTATGGGTGGGGAAATCCAGTGCAAGCTCTGGCCCCGCAACGAGGAGGAACGGCAGAAAGCTCTGGCCGAGGGGTTGGACCTGGAACGGGTGCTGACCACAGACGACCTGGTTCAGGGCGACAACGTCTTTTTCGCGGCCACCGGCATAACCGACGGTGAACTGTTGCAAGGGGTCAAATATTTCGGCACCGGCGCCAAAACCTATTCCATCGTGATGCGTTCCAAGTCAGGCACCGTGCGCTTGGTGGAAGCCACCCATAGGTGGGAGAAATTGATGCGCTTCAGTCAGATCCAGTTTGACTGAGCTCCCTTCACAGAGTCAAGCACATCTGCACCAGCGTCTTTTCTTCCACAAAGCCATATTTTTTAAGGACCTCGATGGCCTCCTGGTGGGAAGCAGATATTTTGACTGCCACACCCTGCCCTGGATAGTGGCCTAAGAGGGCCAGAGCCTGGGTGATTAACATCTCTTCCACCTGACCCCGGTAATCAGGATGGACCATCAGCTCCAGGCTATGTCCCCCGCCCATCCAGGAGGCATACACGTTAAGGGTGGCGATGAACCTGTTATCCTGATCTATAGCCAGCCGATAGGTTCGCCGGCCGGCCAGGATGTCACCCAGCCAATCCAGCACCTGGTCGCTCCAGCCTTTTCGGAAATCCTCCTCACGAAGGGGTCGGGCTCGCTGCTCGTTGGCCGGGATGGCCGCCTGAGCCAGTTCATACTCCTTGGGCCATTCGCTATACTCTCTGCGGCGTAAGGTGAAGCCCTTGGCCGGGACGACCTGAATCGAACCGATCTTCTCCAGGTGCAAATCCGTAGTGCCCATGAGCGCCTCAAAGCCCAGGTCCCGGTAAAGCTTTAAGGCTGGTGCGTTGTCGGCGCGGACCTGGAGGGTCACCGATTCTCCACCCTGGTGGCGGGCCATACGGATGGCTGCCTGCATCAACTCCCGGGCGATGCCTTGTCTCTGGTAAGCGCGCTCTACCGCCAGGTTGCTGATGAACCACTTTCGTGAGCGCCAGTTAGATTGTTGGACCGTCACATTGCCTACCACACGTCCTTCTTCCACCCAGACAAAGCCGGAGAAGGTTTCGTGGAACTCCGGACTGAGACGGTCCAGCAGCCAGAGGAGGGGGCCAAGACGGCTCATGGCCTTTAACTCGCTCAGAGCCTTTTGCCCCCGTAGGTCCAGTTGATCGGCGAAGACCTCCTCGATCAGAGCGGCCACCTGTTTCAGATCACGGTGAGGCTCTATAGGTCTCAGACCTCTAAATTTTTCCCCTTTGCCGGCAACGCTGACTACCATTTCTACCTCCAAAGACTTGTCTGCTAACGACTTCATCTGCTGTCTCTGGCCCGGCCAGTGCTGTGCTCCCGCGCCCGCCAGTGGCGGCCCAAACCGGCCCCGCAGCAAGAGAACAGCGGCTTCCATTGAGCTCAGGATCGGCGCTGTACCAATTATATCATCATTGGCTCCAAAATGGTACTCCCGCTGCCCAAGACAGTTGCCGTAAGCAGGAGCCTGCGCCGCAGATCGGGGGCGTCAAAGAACCCCGTTTTCTCAGGGGAAGTATCCCCTTCAGAAAGTGGTCAAATTGGACAAAAGAGGGTATAATAGCCCAAAAGGAAAGCCACATGCAGAGAAGCCAGGAACTCCGAAAGCCCGGCCGCCTGGGGTTGCCCTTGTGGGCGACCGGCATATTCTTGCTGGTCATAGCTGTGATTTTGTTGGCGCCCCCTCACTCTCTTCTGGGCAAGTGCGATGCGGTAGGTTATGCTATCTGCCATCGCATCCCCGAGCGGTCTTTTCATCTCGCCGGTCGGCAGTTACCTCTTTGTGCCCGGTGTACAGGCACTTATCTGGGAGCCCTCACAGGTTTTGCAGCGATGTGGGTTCTGGGGAACAGACGAGCCAGCAACCTGCCCCCCACCATGGTCATCATCCTCCTGGCAGGCTTCATCGCCTCAATGGGTGTGGACGGCCTGAACTCCTACCTGAGCTTTTTCCCCGGCGCGCCCCATCTCTACGAGCCCAGCAACCTCCTGCGCTTGATCACGGGCACCCTGAACGGCCTGGCCCTCAGCAGCATCGTCCTCCCCGTGTTCAACTTTACCCTCTGGCGGGAGGTTAACCCCCGCCGGTCTATCCGCAGCTTCCGCGAGCTGGCCTTAGCCGTAGCCCTGGCCGCCGGGATGGTCTTTATTGTCCAGGCCGAGCTCGATTTTCTGCTGTATCCTCTGGCCATCGTGAGCACCCTGGGTGTGCTGGTCATGCTGACAGCCGTCAACACCATGATTATCCTGATCGTCACCCGCCGCGAAAACAGGGCCGAGACCTGGCTCGATGCCCTCCTGCCTCTTTCCCTGGGATTGCTGGCCACTGTGGCCGAGATTGCGGGCATGGACCTGCTCCGCTTGGCTTTGACACAGCAACTGGGTTTGCCCTTTTAGCCGCAGGGCAATTGACAAAGGGGATGGGATAAGGTACAATAAACTCAACCGCCGATGTCCTCATAGGTATACCTGCCATTTGTCATAAGCCAGATGAAACAGTGGCTCTGAGAGCAGGAGCGTTCTCATGAGAGGAAACACAGTGCAGCAATTGAGATTGTTCCAGGAATTGGACAGGCCGATGTCTCCTGTAGCAATGGCAAATTGCTACGAGCGTGAGCGCATCGAGAAAAAGTTTGCGCCGCTCATGCGCGAAGAGCTGAGACTGGGGCAACTCGTTTCTTACGTGGGCAACAAAACAATGCCGGTCCTTCGTCTCTATCGTTACAAGGAGGCGTTCGCCTTTAGCTTCGTCAAAGAGTTCATTGACCGTTTTGGCCTGACCGGCAAGGATTACCTGTTCGATCCCTTCTGTGGAATGGGCACAACACTTTTTACAGCTATGCAGTGTGATGTCCCCGCCATAGGCATAGACAAGCTCCCGATAGCAACCTTTGTCGCCCAGACACTACCCCTGTTCTTCTTGATAGAACCGCAAGCGCTGCGGGAGACCTTTGAAGCACTTAGAGCAAGGGTAGCTGAAACTGAGCCTGCCGAAGTTGCCCTGGACGTGCGAATTATGAAAGTCGCCTTCCCGGAAGACACGCTCCTGGCCCTGCGGCGCTGGAAAGGGGTGATAGATGCACTGTCCTCTCCTATGCGCGACATTTTTCTGCTGCTATTTTTCGCTATACTGGAACCTTGCAGTTATACGGCAAAGGATGGGCAATTTCTACGGTTGAAACGAAATAAGCGCATTGCCGATCTCACCGAAATGCTCCAGCAAAAAGTCCACGAGGCCGAAAGGGACATCCTGTCGCTGCGCCGCCTGTGGGGAGAGAAGGGACAGTCATCACATCCCATCGTTCAGTTGGCTGATGCCCGTGACCTGAGCAGTGTGCGGTTCGAGAAACCACCAACGGCTTTGATCACCTCTCCGCCGTATGCCAATCGTTACGATTACACCCGGACCTACTCGCCGGAACTCTGTTTCCATTTTGTCAGGACCTTTGAGGAGTTAAAGGCCTTACGGTTTGGTATCCTCCACTCACACATCGAATCCAAAGTAGATGCCACCGACCAGCCGTCCCATCCGGTAGTCCAAGAGGTTGTGGATATACTTCGACAGCCAGGGAAAAAACTGAACAATCCCCGTATCCCCGATATGTTGACCGCCTACTTTGTGGACATGCGTAAGGTCATTAACGAGTGGGCCAGAGTGCTGGCTCCCGGGGCCAAGGTGGCGATGGTAGTGGATAATGTCCGTTTTGAAGGCGAATTGGTGCCGGTGGACCTGGTGCTCTCCGAAATGGCTGAAGATGTCGGATTCCAGGTCGAGCAGGTGCTCGTCGCTCGCTACAAAGGCAACAGCTCGCAACAGATGGGCGAATATGGGCGTGTCCCCGTCCGTGAGAGCGTCGTTATCTGGAAGAAGAGGTAACAGCTGACAAGATTCATTAGCAATCCCTACGTTGAGGACATTATCACCAAACTCGCCCAAGACGAGGTGGGCAAGCGCCAATATTATCGCCCTGTCTATTCCCTGCACAAGTGGTGGGCACGGCGACCGGGCGCTCTGTTCCGCTCCATCATCTTGCTGGCCGCCAAACCGGAACTGTCCGCTACCCTCTTTCACCGCGTCGGCAATGACGGTCTGGTAGCAGACAGCCCCTATTTTCAAGGTCATAACCTGAGCGACTTGATCATCCTTGATCCATTTATCCACATCGCAAGCTGCACCATCTGTTCAATTACCATGCTCTACCATTGACCACCATGCCTGTGGAGAACGTAGTCTGGGGGACAGCGGAGGAAGGAGCGGGGACTTTCGTCAACTGCTACAGACGTTATGTGCGGGCCAAATCGTACTGCCGCCGTCCTTTTGACAAGTACAAAGACGGCTATGGACGGGTGCAGACGGTATATCCTCCAGGCGAACGGGTTGCCGGCCAACTCGTTTCCTCGTTTGCTGAACTGGTTCAGCAACCGCGCGGTGTGTGGCTGCACTGCGGTGACTCGTCGCACCTTACCGGTCTACCCGACGCCTCGGTTGATTTCATCATCACCGACCCGCCGTACTTTGACAACATTCACTACTCCGAGCTGTCCAACTTTTTCTACGTCTGGCTGGCGCAGTTCGATCTGGCTCCCCATTTCTCCACTAGCCATGTGGACGCCGGGCAGGAGGCAATAGTCAACTTAGGAATGGAAAAGGATGAAGAGCTTTTCAGGGCCGTGCTGACCGATGTGTTCCGCGAGGGCGCACGAGTGCTCAAGCCGCAGGGCCTGTTGATTTTCACTTTCCATCATACCAGGTGGCGGGCCTGGTGGAACGTCTTGCAGGCAATAATGGGGGGTGGCTTTCGGCTGGTGGACTATTTCCCCGTCGTGACCGAGTACAAGGTCAACCCGCACGTGCGGAATAAACAGGCCCTGGATATGGATTTGGTGCTCGTGTGCGTCCATCGTTCCGCTGAGGAGACCAACCCTCTCAAGCAGACGGTGGCTCTGTACGAACAGGTGGCCGCAGCCATTCGCCATAAGCTGAACTACGAGGCAACTTATGCCAGGCTCAATGAGAACAAACTGTTTCTCTACTACATGGGCGAGACTTTGAAAGTGATGAGCGGGTTGCCGACGACGAATGCGGCGAGTTACGAATTATTCTCTGACCTGCTCCAGCAATACAGACGATTGCTGGATGAAGTGGAAGAATTGCTGGTTCCTCCTGAGCGTAACACAGACACTTACACCCAATGCAAACAGGCTTGGGGGGAACAGTTGAAATTGCTCGAGGCGACGGTGCAATATAACATAGCAGCGAAGTAATTGACATTGGGAGAGATACAAGGGGCAGGAATGAGAACCATCGAATGGGACGACGGCATCGTCAAAATGATTGACCAGCGCCGGCTGCCTCAAGAGTACGTGGTGATCGAGTGTGACGATTACCGCGAGGTAGCCCGGGCCATCAAAGAGATGGCCATCCGGGGCGCACCGGCCATCGGCGCAGCGGCGGCCTTCGGCCTGGCCCTGGCCGCCCGGCAAAGCCGAGCCACCACTCGTGAGCAACTCCTGACCGATTTGGAGGAGGCCGCCAACGCCCTGCGCCGGACGCGCCCCACGGCGGTCAACCTCTTCTGGGCCATTGAACGGATGCTGGGCCTAGCCCGTCAATCCGAGTACGCCGAGGTCGAGAAAATCGTCAACGCCCTGGTGGCCGAAGCCCAACGCCTGGCCGATGAGGACGTGGAGGTCAACAGGCGTATGGGCGCCCACGGGGCGGAGCTGATCGCCGACGGTGATAACATTCTGACCCACTGCAACGCCGGAGCCCTGGCCACTGTGGACTATGGTACCGTCCTGGGGGTGATACGGGCCGCCTGGGAGCAGGGCAAACACATCCACGTCTGGGTGGACGAAACCCGCCCCCGCCTGCAAGGGGCCCGCCTGACCGCCTGGGAACTGATGCGCGACGGCATCCCCATGACTCTCATCGCCGACAACGCCGCCGGCCACCTGATGCGCACCGGCCGGGTGGACATCGTCCTCTTCGGAGCCGACCGGGTGGCAGCCAACGGCGACGTGGCCAACAAGATTGGGAGCTACAAGCTGGCGGTGTTGGCTAAAGAGAACGGCATCCCCTGCTATTCTGTCTCGCCCATCTCGACGGTGGACCTCTCCCTGGCCAGCGGTGACGACATCCCGATCGAAGAGCGCGATGCCCGCGAGGTGACTCACATTGGAGATGTGCCTATCGCTCCCGAAGGAGTGCCTGTTTACAATCCGGCTTTCGACGTGACGCCCCATCGCTATATCACGGGCATCGTGACCGAGAAAGGCATTGTTTATCCTCCTTTTGAAGTGAATTTGCGGAAAGTGGTGGAAAAGGATTGTGAGAGAGTTTGAACCCAATTTCTTGCCCATATCCGTGGGCAGTGTTCCCCACGCAGACCCGGCAATGGCCTGCGAACTGGTCTTGCGGAATTTCCCTCAGATACCGGCCTGGCCGCAACTGCCCAAACGCTCCTTCCTGGAGAACATGTACGTCCAGTACAGTGAGGGCTTTCCCGGCCTCGTGCTGGAAGAGGAACGCATCTATGTGGACCGGAGCCAAGACCTTGACCCTGCCCTGGAAAAGTTGTATCTGGCCTATCTGGAGAACGACCTGGAGCACGCGACTATCACCGCCGATTATGCTGCCGGGCTGCCCGCTTACATC
>JBBIJG010000085.1:8401-8624 GCA_037446095.1 Caldilineae bacterium | reverse complement strand
GGCTCCGCCGTGAGCCAAAATATCCACCGGAGATCGCTTTCCTGCTCCTCTATTTGCTCGTCCCGCTCCTCATGGCCTATCTCATCAATCTGCGCTTCCCTTTTGCCCCTGTCAGGGTAGAGCGTTTGAACCTGCTGGCTGCGCCAGCCTATTATCTACTCATCGGGTTAGGCTTGGCCTGGCTCTGGGGGGGTCCACGCCCTCTGTTTGGGCTATCTACCCT
>JBBIJG010000085.1:3193-8387 GCA_037446095.1 Caldilineae bacterium | reverse complement strand
GTATCAGCGGCTTCTCCCTCCACAGTTTCTACACCGTTGAACGTTACCCTCAAGAAGATTACCGGCCCCTCATCACCCGGGTTCAGAGCATGGCCTCTCCGGAGGATGCGGTTTTTTGCATCTATCCTTGGCAGGTGGGCTACTTCGAGGGCTATTACCGTGGGAAGCGGCCTCAACTCATCCTCACTTCCAGCGGGGCGTGGGGACCTCCCATTCAGAGGGAGCTTGAGGGACTTTTGGCTGAAGGGCGGCGTCTGTGGGTGCCAGCTTACCAGGCCAAAGGAGGCATCATGGAAAGCCAGGTGGAGCAATTCCTGCTCGCCCGAAGTTATCCCATCCTCAATGAGTGGTATGGGACGACCCGGCTTTCCTTCTACGCTCCCAGGGGGCGAATGAGAGCCTTTGAGGGCCCTTTGAACTTTGACAACCGCCTGCGGCTGTTGGAATATGCTCTGGATCCCGGACCGATGGAAGCCGGCTGGGGAGTGATCACCGTAGACCTCCTCTGGCGCAAGGAGAAAAGATTGGATGGCCGTTACCTGGTCGGCCTGCGCCTGAGCGATCAGACCGGGCGGACCTGGGGCCAGCGGGACAGCGAGCCTTTGGCCGGACTCCATCCCTTTTCGGTCTGGCGGGAAGGCGAGGAGGTGTCTGACCGCCATGGGCTCCTGGTGCCAGCCGGCACTCCGCCGGGTGATTATCAGCTCCGGCTGGGAGTGTATCGGGCTACAGACAAACAGGGGTTGACCGTTTTGGATGCCCATTCTATTCCCCAGGGTACCGAGGTGGTGCTGGGGATGATCCAGGTGGTATCTCCTCTGCACCGCCAGCCCCCGGTTGAAGCCTTGGCCATCGAGCATCCCCTTTCAGCCAACCTGGCCGACTTGCGCTTTCTGGGATACAGCCTGGGTGAAGGACCTTTTAAGCCCGGTCAGACCATTAAATTGACTCTCTTCTGGCAGGCTCTGGCGGACATAAGCCGTGACTACGTCGTCTTCGTCCAACTACAGGACAGCAAAGGCAAGCTATGGCTCAATCAGGAAAGCCCTCCCGCCCATGGCCGGTACCCCACAGCCGGCTGGCCGGCTGGCCAGTTAGTGCGGGACCCTCACGATTTTGTGGTGCCGGCCTATGTCCCTGACGGTTCATACAATTTGGTCGTCGGCCTTTATCGGCTCGCGGATGGAGAGCGCCTGACCGTTGCCTCTGGCACCCAACGTGGACGAGACCATCTGAGGCTAACGGAAGTGGACATTCAGGGCCGCCAGCACAACTACCTGAAACCGACGGTCTCACATCCCCTGCAAGCCAGGTTTGGTGAAAGCATAGTCCTCATCGGCTACGACCTGAAAGCCCGCCAGGCCAGACCAGGCGACAGAGTCGAGTTGGTCCTTTACTGGCATGCCTTGAGCTCCATAGACCAATCGTATACGGTCTTCGTCCACCTCCTGGATGCCAACCAGGTCATTCAAGCCTGGGGCGACAGCCTGCCTGGCGGTGGCACTCTCCCCACCACCAGTTGGCTGGCAGGTGAATATCTGCAGGATCGGCACGAGATGGCCATCAAACCGGAAGCTCCACCAGGTGAGTACCAGATCGAGGTGGGGTTGTACGAAGCGGTCAGCGGTGCGCGTCTGCCCGTCCTGGATGAGAAGGGACAGGTGCAGGGAGACAGGGTTCTGCTGGCCGACACCATCAGCATCTTGGCCGATGCCGACTAGCGAACTTTGACCGGCGCCCAGCGTACCCAAGCCGCAGATTTCAATCTGGCAGCTCTAAAGAGAAGAGTCAGCAGGTGAAGGCGCGGCCGTCTCAGGGCCTGAGGTGAGCATCTCTCCCAAAACCCGCTCCAGAGCCATGGTATGACTGCATACCCCCCGCCTGGCGAAGAAATGACAGCCGCAATGCCATTGGCCTCTGTTGTAGGAAACGGTGTACGCATTGTGATCTCCCTGGAAGATCACCTCAAATCCCACAAAGTGGACCCTCCCGCGTTCCTGGGCGTAACGTTTGGCCTTCTGAATCTTGCTGATCATCCCCGAATCCATGTCCCGTCCTCCCCGAAATGGGTATCCTGATATACTTAATGGGACGGTATCTGCTCAGCCGCTGCCCGGAGCTAAACCTCCGGGCTGAAAGAGCAAAGCCCTGCGGGCTACCCATGGCCCTAGATGGACCGGAATCCAGCCCCGGAGGGGCTTCGCCCTTTCAGCGCGGGGTCTTCAGCCCCGCGCCGCTGTAGTATTCGCAATGTAGCGTTATCACCATCATGGCGACATCCCCCGGATGCTGGCCCAAGGAAACTCGACCGCATTTCTGCGGTACCAGTATACTCGTTGGGCGCCATTTGTCAAATGAGTCTCAGTAGGCCGCCTGAAGGCTCTACTCCAGATGATTTTTTACAGTCGAGTCTGCTCTACCCATAGGGGGCGAAAGTGCGCCTACAAATCCATTTATCTACTGACAGGAAATCCTTCGATAGCGAGGCCTGGAACGCCTTCGTGGCCGCCTCGCCTGTGGGTCACTTGTTGCAATCGTGGCAGTGGGGCCAGCTTAAAGCCGCTTTCGGATGGCAAGCCGTGCGGGTGAGCCTTGAAGACGAAGGTCGCCTTGTAGCCGGGGCGCAGGTCCTTTTCCGATCCTCTCCGTTTTTCCCCGGCTTTTCCATCGCCTACATACCTAAGGGGCCTGTCCTTGACTTTGAGCATCGGGAGATGGCTGAGACTTTGCTGTCGGCCATCCACCATCTGGCGCGCCGGAAAAGGGCTATCCTGCTCAAAATCGAGCCCGCGCTGCCTGACAGCCCCGCTGTCGCGAGGCAGTTGCAAACCTGGGGCTTCCGCCCTGGCCGGACAGTCCAGCCGCGCAGCACCATCCACATAGACCTGCGCGCCAATCTAGACGACATCCTGGCCCGTATGAAGCCCAAGACCCGTTACAATGTGCGTCTGGCAGCGCGCAAGGGGGTGTTGGTGCGGGAGGGCACAGCCGAGGACCTGCCCCTTTTCTACCATCTCATGAAAGTGACGGGCAGGCGAGATGGCTTCGCCATACACAGCCGGGATTATTACGAAACGGCCTATCGGCTCTTTGCCCCGGCGGGTCTGGCCAGGCTTTTCCTGGCTACCTATCAGGATGAAGTCATCGCCGGGCTGATGGTTTTTGCTTTCGGCCGACGAGCCTGGTATCTGTACGGGGCCTCAGCGGACAAAGAGCGCCATCGTATGCCCAACCATCTCTTACAATGGGAGGCCATCCGCTGGGCTAAAGAGCAGGGTTGTCTGATTTATGATCTGTGGGGTATTCCCGATGCCGTAGGGGCGGAACCGGAGAAGTACAAGGGTACAGTCCCCGAGCATCAGGGTGGGCTATGGGGAGTCTATCGCTTCAAGCAGGGTTTTGGGGGGCAGATAGTGCGCTCCATAGGAGCTTATGACTATGTTTACAGGCCCGCTCTGGCCTGGCTCTACAATCAGGTTATAACCTGGCGGTGATTCAGGTCCTGGCCACGGCTTTGAATTGAGGGTCTTTCTCCAGCAAAAGCCTCAGGCCCTTGTCAATATCGGTCTTGGGTTTGAAGCCCAACTTACGCCGGGCCAGACTGATGTCGGCCACCAGACGGGAGACACCACCGCTCTGGCCCGAATTGTAAAGGGGATGGACCTCCCGTCCGGTGGCCTGTTCCACCTTCTTGACCAGTTCGTTGATACTGAGCTCTCGGCCGCTACCTATGTTGATGACGGTCCGGTTCACCTCGGAAGCAGTGGCGGCGGCGGCCATGGCCTCCACCACATCGTCAATGTAAACAAAGTCCCTGGTTTGGGAGCCGTCGCCAAAGACGACCAGCGAACCTCCACTCAGAGCCTGTTTGATGAATTGAGGGATAACCGGTGGGTGGGAGGTGGGCACCTGTTGGCCTGGCCCGTAGGCGTTGAAAATGCGCAAGGCCACCGTCTCTATGTCCCACAAGGCTCCGATGGTGAAAACATAGTACTCGGCAGCGATTTTGCTTACGGCATAAGGTGATTGGGGGTTGGGAGGTTGGGTTTCCTTCACCGGCTGCACGGCTTGCTCGCCATAGACCGCACCCGAGGAGGCCAGTACCACCCGCTTGACGCCCGCATCCCGCATGGCCTCCATGACGGCTACTGTGCCGCCGACGTTGACATCGTTATATTCGCGGGGGTACAGGACAGACTGCTCCACATAGACCCGGGCAGCCAGATGGTACACACAATCCACTTTTTGCAGCAGGGTCCACAACTTGGGGACGTCCTTCACATCGCCTCGGGTGAAAAGCACCCGGGGGTCTAATCGAGCCGGGTCACAACCCGCACTCAGATCGTCCAGAACGCGCACGTGATGCCCTTCCCTGACCAGATAATTGGCCAACGCGGAGCCGATAAAGCCGGCTCCGCCGGTGATAAGAAACCTCATAATCCCCGCCCTCCGTATTGCTTCTTGTAATATTCCCAATACTCCCCCGACTTGATCTTGCGCCACCACCACTCGTTGTCCACGTACCACCTGACTGTCTTCGCCAGGGCCTCCTCGAAAGTATGACGACTTTGCCAGCCGAGGGCTTTGACCTTGTCGCAGTTGAGGGAATAACGACGGTCATGGCCAGGGCGGTCCCTGACGTGCTGGATGAGACTCTCCGATTTACTCAGCAGCTTCAGAACAAGTCGGGCCATATCAATGTTGCGCGTCTCCACTCCGGTGCCCAGGTTGTAAACCTCACCCACCTTGCCCTTGTGCAACACTACGTCAATGCCCTCACAGTGGTCCAGAACGTACTGGTAGTCCCGCATCTGCAGACCGTCACCGTAGAGAGGCAAAGGGAGGTCGTCAATAGCATTGGTGATGAAAAGAGGAACGACCTTTTCGGGATACTGAAATGGCCCGATATTATTTGAGCCTCTTGTGATAGTCACCGGCACGCCAAAACTGGTGTAATAGGCAATGCACATCAGATCACCGCCCGCCTTGCTGGCCGCGTAGGGGGAACGAGTGACCAGGGGGTCCGTTTCCAACGAGGAATAACCTTCGGCGATTTCTCCGTAGACTTCGTCTGTGGAGACCTGGTGGTAGCGCTCCAGGCCGTACTTTCTGGCCGCCTCCAGCAGCACGTAAGTGCCGTAGACGTCGGTCTGAATAAAGCTGCCTGCCCCCATCAGCGATCTATCCACATGGG
>JBBIJG010000085.1:0-3176 GCA_037446095.1 Caldilineae bacterium | reverse complement strand
CGCGAAATTAACAATGGTATCAATCCGATGCTGGCGCATGACCTGAGCTACCAGCGCCTCGTCGCAGATGTCACCTCTGATGAAAGTGTAGCGGCCGGCGAACCGCCCGGCCACGTCCTTGAGATTATCCAGGTTGCCGGCGTAGGTCAGTTTATCGTAAACCACCACGTGATAGTCAGGGTACTTTTCAAGAAGGTAACGTACAAAGTTGGAGCCGATGAAGCCAGCCCCGCCAGGAACAAGGATATTCTGCATGAGCTTTTCCCCCCATCGTGACTGTACCCTATTATACCACACAAACCAGGATTTGGGGAAAGATTGAGGTAACAGGTGATGGTCGCCTTTAGGGTTGCAGTGAGCGTATCACGCTGGGGACATACAGGTAAGTAAAACAGGGCAGGGTTGGCAAGGAAAGCAATAGATGGTATAATGAATTTAAGCAACGGTTGGTGACCAGGGAGGTTCTCGTGAAAAAAGGCGCTTTCACTTTCGTCCTGCACAGCCATCTACCCTACGTCCGCAAAGCGGGCCGCTGGCCCCATGGAGAGGAAATGCTCCACGAAGCCGTGGCCGAAACCTATGTTCCTTTGCTTAATGCCCTCTATGACCTGAAAGATGAAGGATACGAACCCAGGTTGACTATCGGCCTGACGCCCATCCTGCTGGAGCAACTGGCCGACAGGGACGTGCTGACCCACTTTGAGCTATACCTCCAGGAAAAGCTGACCCTGATCGAAGCCGATATCGCGCGTCACGAGAAAGCCAATCACGGCCATCTCCTCTACCTGGCCCGGTTCTACCACGACTGGTATCGAGCCATTTCGCGAGCTTTCCAGGAGCGCTTCAACAGAGACCTGGTAGGCGCTTTCGCCCGTCTGCAAGATGAAAGGAACCTGGACATCCTCACCGGCGCCGCCACACACGGCTACCTGCCTCTCATGGAGCGAGATTCCACCATCCACGGCCAGTTGGCGGTCGGCGTGGAAACCTATCGCCGCCACTTCGGGCGTGCACCCCGCGGCATCTGGCTGCCCGAGTGCGGCTACCGCCCTCCTTATCAGCACGAAGACGGGCGTTACAAGCCAGGTATCGAGGAGTTCCTGGCCCGCTGGGAATTGGATTACTTTTTCACCGACACCCACGTCATCGAAGGAGGGCGCATGGTAGGCAAAGTAGCCGGCGACGTGATCGGTCCCTACGGAGGGCTGCCCAAACGCAAGCTGGTGGTGAAAACCGACGAGCGCCCGGAGGCAGAGAAAGGGACGACCTTTCGCCCCTACTACGTGCGCGCCGCGGAGGTGGCCGTCTACGGTCGCGATGAAGCCACCGGCCTCCAGGTATGGTCGGCGGCCCACGGCTACCCCGGCGATTTCCTCTACCGGGAGTTCCACCGCAAGGACGACCACTCGGGCCTGCAATACTGGCGCATCACCGGTGCCGACGTGGACCTGGGCCGCAAAGACTTCTACGACCCCTACCCCGCCTTCCACAAGGTGCAGGAGCACGCCGACCATTTCGTGCACCTGGTGGTGGAACGCCTGCTGGGTTACCACGCTGCAAGCGGACAAACAGGCATCATCCTCTCTGCCTACGACACCGAACTCTTTGGCCACTGGTGGTTCGAGGGCGTGGCCTGGCTCAAGGAGGTGCTGCGCCAGCTATGCGTCAATCCCGACGTAGAACTGACTACGGCCGGCGACTACCTGGAAGCCTGCCCCCCGCAGGAGGTCATCTCCCTGCCGGAGAGTTCCTGGGGTGAGGGCGGCGGTCACTGGACCTGGCTCAACCCCCAGACGGAGTGGATGTGGCCCCTCATCCACCATGCCGAGCGGCGGATGGAACAGTTGGTGGAAAGGCATCCCCAAGCGGAGGGTGAGAGGCTGGCCGTCCTCAACCAGGCCGCCAGGGAACTTTTGCTCCTGGAAGCCAGCGACTGGCCCTTCCTGGTCAGCACCGGCCAGGCCCGGGAGTACGCCAGTGGGCGCTTTCAGCAGCACCTGGCCCGCTTCAACCACCTGGCCGCCATCGCCGATGCGGGGGTGGTGCGCGAGGAAGACAGGCGCTTCCTGTCCACCATTGCTGAGCTGGACAATCCATTTCCAGAAATTGATTATCATGTTTTCAAGGAGCGAGAGCAACGGTGAGGATCATCCTTTTCACCGGCAAAGGTGGCGTGGGCAAGACCAGTGTGGCGGCAGCCACGGCCACCCGCTGTGCCGATTGGGGCTATAAAACCATCGTGGTCAGCACCGACGCCGCCCACAGCCTGGCCGATTCCTTCGACCTGCCCCTGGGCCCGGAGCCGACCCCCATTGGCGACAACCTGTGGGGCCAGGAAATTGACGTGCTGTACCAGATGGAGAAATACTGGGGCAACGTGCAACGCTACATGGCCACCGTGTTGGCGTGGCGCGGGCTGGACGACATCATCGCCGAGGAAATGACCGTCTTCCCTGGCATGGAAGAAATCGCCAGCCTGCTACAGATTGTGCACCTGCACGACGACTGGGATTACGAGGTCATCATCGTGGATTGCGCACCCACGGGTGCGACCCTCCAACTGCTGGCCATGCCCGAGATAGCCCGTTGGTACCTGCAGAAAATCTTTCCCATTGAGAAGAAAACGATCCAACTGACCCGGCCCGTCCTGCGCGCCCTGATGGACTTTCCCATCCCCGAAGACGCGCTTTTCGACGCCGTAGAGGAACTGATTCTGGAAATGGATCGGATGAAAACCCTGCTGACCGATCCCCAGAAATCGTCGGTGCGATTGGTGCTCAACCCGGAGAAAATGGTCATCAAAGAAGCGCAACGAGCCTTCACCTATCTCAACCTCTACGGCTACTCTACCGACGCTGTCATCTCCAACCGCTTGATGCCCGTTCAGGTGCAGGACAGCTACTTCGCCTCCTGGAAGGAGGTCCACGAGAAATACAGCCAGATGATCGAAGAGGCTTTCGCCCCCTTGCCCATCTTCAAAGTACCCCTTTTCGATCAGGAGGTGGTGGGGCTGGACATGCTCAGACGCATGGCTGAGAGCATCTACGGGGAGCGAGACCCGGCTGAGGTCTTCTCCATTGGCAAAACGCATACCGTAGAAAAGAAGGAGCCCTTTTATTTCCTCCGCATCCCTCTGCCCTTTGTGGAGAAAGAGACCATTCAATTGACCCGCTCCG
>JBBIJG010000084.1:0-8657 GCA_037446095.1 Caldilineae bacterium | reverse complement strand
AGGCCCCCCGGCAGGGGGCAGCGCCCCCTGCACCCCCGTCGAAGGCTTGCCTAAAGTGGAAAAAAACTTTTGGCGAGCTACTTAGGGTGGGGCTCCTCTATAGCTCACGCGTGGTTTGCAAAAGGAGCTTCAGCTCTGCCGCAATTTGTTCTAAGGGCGCAATACTGTGATGGGTACGGCTCAGGACAATCGCTCCCTCAATAGAGGCAATAATCAGCCCTGCCAAGCGCTTGGCACGCGCCGGGGAATAACCGCTCTGGACCAGCTTTTCTTCAAAAGCAGATTGCCATAGCTGATAGGTTGCTCGGCAGGCTTCATTTAGACGCTCGCTTGTGGTCACTGCTTCCAGGGCAACTGTGGTGATCGGCCCGCCTTTCTGAAAGTTAGAGGCTTGCACATGGTAGGCCACTTTGAGGATAAACTCCGCCACAGCCTCCCCAGGGTCCTCAAAGGCTGCAAGAGTCGTCTTAATTCGCCTGGCGATGACTTGGCCCACCCTGTTGATAGCTTCGGTAGCAAACTGCTCTTTGCCCCCAGGAAAGTAATAATACAGGGAGCCTTTGGGAGCTCCGCTTTCCTCAATGATCTGGTTTATTCCCGTGGCGCGATAGCCTTGTCTTTCCAGTAATTCACAAGTTGTCTCAATGATTTGATCGCGCGTTGAACTCATGAACCCTCCTCTACTGGCCCAATTATACCAACTGTTCTATATAATGTCAAATCCTTGAGAAGCAAAGAAGCCAGAGGCCATCTCCCTCAACCGCCAGGGAGCTTTTTGTGTTGTCAAAGGAGGCGAAATCTGGTATACTATGTTCAGCACTCCGGAGTTAATTGGCATGGCGACTCCTTTGATTACTTCCCTTGGCCTGCACTCGCAAGAGGCCATTCTGCAGTTTTTGCGTGCCTGGGGCTATCGGGTTGAGTACACACCCTGGGATGTCTCCGACCTGCCCGACCGCGCCCGGGAGCTGATCGGCGCCATGCATCTCGTCTCCCACTATGACGATGACGTAGCGCCTTTCCAGGTCTTCCTCATTGAACTCGACGTGCCCCGCCAAGTCAAACGCATCCGCCGCACAGACCTGCGGATCATCCTGGAGCCTTTCTACCGCCGCTATCCTCAAGGCGATTACCTTTTCATCTTCGCCCTGCCCCATTACGCCAGCGTTGCCTTGGTCAGTCCCAAGCAGATCCGCGGTGAGCCCCGCCAACCGCCTGAAGGCTCTACTCCGGCCAATATGGTTGGCGTGGAGGCTTTAGCCGGTCCGGCTGAAGCCTCCACGCCAGATCTCTACGTAACCACAGCCAAACTCCAACTGCGCATCCTCACCCTCGACCCCCGGCACCTGTACCATACCGACCTTTGGGTTCTGGACCAGATTCGGCTGGGGCCGGAGGATCAGACTGCCAAAGCCATCTGGCAGAAGCACCTGGTCGCCTTCGATGTCGAACGGGTCACCCGCCAATTCTACGAAGGATACAAGGATGTACTGGCCTCGCTCAAGGCCGAGCTGGCTGCCCAGCGTCGGATCGGTGCGATGCCTGCACAAATTCACGCCTACGCCCAGCAACTCCTCAACCGCTTGATGTTCCTCTACTTTGTGCAGAGGAAGGGCTGGCTGCGCTGGAACGGCGAGCCAGACCCCCGCTACCTGCGTAGCCTCTGGGAGCATTACTGCGACGGAAAGCGAACTGGCGACGGCGGCTTTCACGGCTGGTTGCAGGCTCTTTTCCTTGACGCTTTCAACAAGCAGCGGGCTGCCTTGGTTGCCAACCCCGCTCTGCCCGACGACGTGCGGGCCTCTTTCCAGGAGATGCCCTACCTCAACGGCGGCCTCTTCGAGCGAAACGAGTGGGACGCCCTGGACTTCTCTGTCCCAGATGGGTTCTACGCCCAACTGTTCGACCGCTTCCAGGGAGAAGAGCCCGGCTTCCTGGAGCGGTACAACTTCACTGTAGACGAGAGCACGCCGTTGGACGTGGAGGTGGCCGTTGACCCGGAGATGCTGGGCAAGGTCTACGAGTCGTTGGTGGCAGAGGAGGAGCGACACGCCGCGGGCATCTTTTACACCCCCCGCGAGGAGATTGACTACATGTGTCGCCTTTCCCTCATTGAGTACCTGCACGAGCAGACCGGCTACCCCAAAGACGACCTGATCCCCCTGGTGATGGAGCCTCGTCGGTTGCTGGAGGCGCCTGCGGACGGTATCGTCCCCTTTGCTGGCTTCTCTGAAACGAAACGGGAGAAGGCGCTGCGGGCTGTGGAGAAAGCGTTGCATCAGGTGCGGGTGGTGGACCCGGCGGTCGGCTCCGGGTCGTTCCTGGTGGGCATGATGAAGGCGCTGGCTGGTATCCAGCAGATTATCGCCGAGAAACTGGAGCGCAAGCGGTTTAATGACTTCGACCTGAAGCGGCGCATCATCATGGAGAACCTGTATGGGGTGGATGTGAAGGACTGGGCGGTGCGGGCCTGCGAACTGCGGCTGTGGCTGTCGCTGACCATCGAAGCTGAGGAGCAGCAGATCGGCCTGTACACCAACCCGGTGCTGCCCAAGCTCTCCTTCCGCGTGCGTCAAGGGGACAGCCTGGTGGAAGAAGTGGCCGGGGTGCCGCTGGTGCTGCGGGGGGCTTATGCCCATGTCCCGCCGCAGCTTGCACACAAGCTCAGCGAGCTGGCCCAGGCGAAGGCCGACTATTTCGGCGGTCGTTCGCTCCTGAAGCGGGGGCAGATCGAACGAGAGGAATCGAAGCTGTTGCAGGGGGTGCTCAATGCTGCCATTGATCGTTTGAATCGCCGGTTGGACGCCCTGCGCCGGCCGCTGGAGGAGCAGGCCGCCTTTGAGGGCATGGGTGTCGCCAGACCCAGGCAACTCCAACTTGACGAGGAGCGGCGCAAAGACCAGATCCGCGCCCTCACCCAACAGCGTGACGACCTGATCAAAGTGCGGACCAACCTGGCGAAGGGCAAAACGCCTCCCTTCTTCCTGTGGGACGTTGGTTTCGGCGAGGTCTTCGCCGAAAAGGGTGGCTTCGACATTTGTATCGGCAATCCGCCCTACGTGCGGCATCAAGACATCGAGCCACCAACTGAACATCTTGAGAATTACGCTCCAGATGAGTGGCGGGTGCGCAAGCAAGCCTACAAAGATAAACTATTGCGCAGCGTGCAAGCCCTTTGGGGTGACTCTACGAGAGTGGACCGCAAGAGTGATCTGTACGTCTACTTCTATCATGCGGCTCTCTCATTGCTGCGCCCTGGCGGGGTGTTCTGTTTCATCAACTCCAACTCCTGGCTGGACGTGGGGTACGGGGCCAGGCTTCAGGACTTCTTGCTGCGGCAGATGCGCATCCTCCAAGTTATTGACAATCACGCTGAACGCTCCTTTGCTCAAGCTGAGATAAACACTGTCATCGTTCTGCTGCAACGGCCTGGGGATAACATCCCACAGTGGGACCATGTGGCGCGTTTCGTGGCCTACAAGAGGCCATTTGATGAGGCTATTACCACGACAAATTTGCTGACCATCGAGCGAGCTCGCAGTGTGATCCGTACCGAGGCTCTGCGGGTGTATCCAGTCTCCCAGCGAGAACTTCTTCTAGAGGGGACTCAATTTGCAAGTGAAGAAACGAAGAAAGGAATAGAGCTAGGGCTAGAGTATAAGCGATACGAAGGGGCCAAATGGGGTGGTAAATACCTGCGAGCTCCGGACATATTTCTCGAGATTTGGCCCCTGCCAGGCCTGATCCCTGTGACACAGGTGGCCCGCATCCGTCTGGGGGTAACCACGGGGGCCAATGCATTCTTTTTCGTCAAAAGGATCGGCCCTGACCGTTACCTTACGACAGCAGGTGGACGGGAAGAGGAAATCGAACTGCCTGATGAGTACACACGACCTGTCATTCGCACCTCCAGCGAATGTAAGCGGGCGACTTTCAGAGGCGAGGATACGCCGTATCGCATTGTGGTAGTAGACAGGACGTGCCATGAACGCCGAGTGAGGGAGTACATAGCCTATGCTGAGAAACTGGGCATCCACCGTCGCCCCTTCTTCCAAGGCAAGTCACATTGGTATGAAATCCACCACCCGGTTGACGACCCGCTGGCCCTTTCGGAGATCACGTATACGCGGTATTTCGTGCTATCCAACCCCGATCGTTGCGTATTGAACAAGAACTTCTACGGCGTCCAGGCTTTTATTCAGGAAGACCTGCTCTATGCCCTCTTGTCTTCCACGCTGTCCTTTGTCTTTTTTGAGATAAACAGCCGCAAGCCCGGTGCAGGGGCCTCGGGCATCAATGTCAGTGTAGCGAGTCGGTTGAAAGTGGTGGATCCGGCGCGGATAGAGGAGGATTTCTTGGACGGCATCTTGGAAGCGGCAGGGTCCATCCGGAGCCGTATCATAATGGACATTGACCGCGAAGTGGGGCAACCGGACCGCATCCAATTGGATAGGCTGCTGTTCCACGCCCTGGGGTTGGATTCTGGACTCGTTGAGGAACTTTACGAAGGCCTGCTCAAGTTGGTAACTGAACGGCTGGCGCGAGCAGCCTCGGTCTAGCTCATACATGATTAGAGGAGGTCATTGATGTCTTGGCTTGACTTGTGGAACGCCCTCCTTGACAGGGCAGAACAGCCCGGAACGCGGTTCCAAAATATTGAAGAAGCCTTCCTCGAATTCATGCAAGCGGTAAACGGTTTGCGGCGCGAAGGCGAGTTCCCGGCTGGCCAGTATCGGCAAAAGGGCAATTGGTGGCGAGACCTGATGGCTGCCCTTGTAAAAGCTCGGTGCGGAGTTGTCATGCCTGATCGGAGAGTGGAGGGCTTGACCGACGTTCACAGTCTTGACATGGTGTACCCCGTTCCACTGGTTGAGGTGGGAACTCCTATGATAGTGGTCGAAGCCAAAATGCTGGGCTCGCCTGAGCATATCGAGCCGGATGGCACACGGCGTCCGGAGCGAGGGGGAGCCGTTGATCTAGATAAGAGATTGAAAGAGGTAAAGTATACCCCAATTGACCTGCGATTGAAGTACACAGGGCCGGTCGTGAGTAATTGGGAAGAGTGGAACCGCACCGCGATCCCAAAGTTCTACTCGCTATGGGCTTTCCGCATTGCCATTCGAGAGGGATACGTTGTCCAGACGAGGATCGTGGACAGAATGGTTCGCCTGGCTCGATACTATAACACCGGAGTTGGCTTCTACCTCTACGAAGAAGATGAGAGCGGGCAGTACCGGCGGTTTTCTGCTGCAATTCCACAGGGGCACACCATTGATGAGGTTATTGAAGCGATTTGTAACGACGTGAGGCATGTTGGTTGCTGACCAGGCCCTATGAGACAGTGACTGCCGGAGGAAAAGTGGGACGGAGGTCGACCGCGCGGTGGTGGAGTTGGTGAAGATGAGGCTGAGCAAGGCGCAGTCGGTGCGGAGGCGGGAGTAGGGCTGGATGAACCTGCCGAACGGGAGTCGAGGCTTTGGCCGGAAACCGCCTAAAGGCTCTACTCCAAGATAAGAGGGGAGTTGAGGCCGGAAACCGCCTAAAGGCTCTACTCCAAGATAAGAGGGGAGTTGAAGCCGGAAACCGCCTGAAGGCTCTACTCCAGCATTAGGAAAGGCTCTACTCCCAGCATTAGGAGAGGAGTGGAGGCTTCAGCCGGTAGCTCCGTCGGAGGTGATTTATGGGAGATCATCACCCACCCCACATCTTCTTGGATGATACCTGGTATTTCATCAGCAGCTCTACTTTGAACCACGCTCGCTTCCTGGCCTCGCCCCGCGCCAAGGTCTTGCTGCGCGATCAACTCAAAGAGCTAATCGCCGAATTCGGCATCTCCCTGCGGGCTTGGGTCATCTTGGACGATCACTACCACCTTTTGCTCAAGACCCGCGTGGGCAAAGACCTGTCCCGCTTCTTCGGCCGCCTGCACGGGGCCACCTCACGCCAACTTAACCTGTGGGACGACACAGTGGGCCGCCAGGTATGGCACAACTACTGGGATACCTGCATTCGTTCCGAACCCAGCCTCTGGGCGCACTTTAACTACACCCACAATAACCCCGTCAAACACGGCTACGTGACACACCCGGGAGATTGGGAATTCTCCAGCTATGGCTACTACCTGCGAGAGAAAGGCGAAGAGTGGCTGGCCGATTGCTGGGAGCGATACCCGGTGATAAACTACGTTGAGGGAGATGACTTCGGCCCGCCTGAAGGTTCTACTCCTGACAGAGAGAATCGAGGCTCAAGTAACCGCCTGAAGGCTCCACTCCCGATAGAAAGGGAGTCGAGGCTTTAGCCGGAGAAAGGGGGCGTCATGTCCGACGATACCGACGTTCTGGCAGCCATCGAGATGCTGCTGGAGGAAATCGAAACAGTCATCGAAACGGTCAACAGCGAAGGAAGTGCCGCCTTTGCTTCAGGCAAGCACAAACAGGCCGAAGCTGCTCTGGCCCGGGTCAAGGCTATGACCGCCTTCCGCGAAAAGGTGGCCGCCCTGCGCAGCGAATGGGCTACTCTTGCTCCAGAGACGCCGGCTCGACCAGCCTGACGGCGAGGCAGGCGAAAGAGGACCGCCCAGCTTCGCCGGGGCCTGCGCACCCCTGAAGCAGCCTACCGACGGCCTATCCTGCAAGCCTTGGTGGAGATGGGCGGCAAAGGCGAGACAGGCGCAGTTTTGAATCGCGTGCGAGTCCTGATGTGGGACGTGCTCAAGCCGGTGGACGACCAGCCACTACCCTCTACTCCCAGGATGCCCCGTTGGCGGAACGCTGCCCAATGGGCGCGAAACAGAATGGTGCAAGAAGGGCTGCTGGCCTCCGACTCGCCCAGAGGGGTATGGGAGATCACGGCAACCGGACGGCGGTGGCTGGCGGAGAATCCGGATCGCTAGTTACTCCCGCAAGAAAGGGAGTCGAGGCTTTAGCTGGTTCTAGCCGGAGACGTGCATATTCCTACCCGCCTAAAGGCTCTACTCCAGCATCAGGGGAAAGCAGTTGCCCTGAAACCGGAATGGTGATAAAATGCGTGAGCAAATTGAAGGAGGCAAACAATGGAACGCACGATCACTCTGGAGATACCCGAAGAGACCTATAAAGCCATCGAGATGCAGGCGAAGACCCAGGGGTTAAGGCCTGCCCAGCTCGTCATGGAATGGCTGTCCGAAGCTGTCAAACGGGCACAAACTGCTGAGGAAGACCCTCTGGAAGCCCTGGTCGGCACCCTTGAGTGCGAGGTTACTGATGTGGCAGAGCACCACGATGAGTATATAGGGCAAGCTCTGGCAAAGGAGCTACAGGGTGGATGAGGTTTTTATAGACACAGCCGGGTGGGCGGCCCTGTTTGTCCGCACCGAACCACAACACACTCAAGCCTCGGCTCTGTTGCGTCAGTGGAAACAGCAGGGACGACGGTTGGTCACGACCAACTACCTTCTGGTCGAACTAGCCTCACTCTTCACCAACCCGCTACGTGTGCCCCGGCCGACACAATTCCGTTACATAGACGCCATCAAAACAGCCCCTTATGTCAAAATTGTCCATGTGGACTCTGCACTGGATGCAGCCGCTTGGGCCTTGCTGAAGTCAAGATCTGACAAGGAGTGGTCGCTGGTGGATGCTGCCAGTTTCGTCGTGATGCAAGAGCGCGGTATCATCGAAGCCCTTACCACAGACCACCACTTCGAGCAAGCTGGATTCATGCGCCTGCTCAAACCTTGAGAGACCAAAATTGACATGAGCGGACATCAATACCTGTTCACCATCCCTGACCTGATAGACAACAGCACACCAGACCGCACCCTGAGCCACATCCTCAACCAACTCCTGGCCACAGGGCCTGCCGTTCACATCGCCACTGGCTTTTTCAACCTGGGCGGCTATGCCCTGCTGCGCGACGGCCTGCAGCGGGCATCACAAGTGCGCATCCTGCTAGGCAAAGAGCCAGCTACCACAGAGGCAAGCCCCGATGCACTGCCTCCGCTCGAGGAACTAACCGAGGCAGTCGAGGCTGACCTGCACGAGACCATGGCCACTGGGCAACGGGCCGAGCACGACCGCGTGCGCGACTTCCTGGCATTTCTGCGACAGTCCCGGGTGGAGGTCCGCCTCTATCCCCGCCGCTTCTTCCACGCCAAAGCCTACATCCTCGACGGTGTGCCCCCTTTCGGAACCATTGCCATCGTCGGCTCGTCTAACTTCACGGCAGCCGGCCTCACCAGCAACACCGAACTGAACATGGCCCAGAAGCAAGCCGCCGTCGCCCGCGAGTTCGCCATCTGGTTCGACCGCTTCTGGGGCGAGGCCGAGGACTACAAAGCGGCGCTGATCGAACTCTACAGCCGGGCCACGGCTCTGCATCCACCCTACCTCATCTACATCAAGGCCCTCTACGAAGCCCTGGCCGACCGGCTGGGTGGCGACCTGGCTCCGACCGACGAGCGTCCCAGCCCCATCCTGCTGGCCGACTTCCAGTACGATGGCTATCTCACGGCCAAGGACATCCTGGAGACCTACGGCGGTGTCTTCATCGCCGACCCGGTAGGTTATGGCAAGACCTACCTTGCCCTGCGACTCTTGGATGACTACGCCTACCAGTTGCGGCAGAAGGCTTTGGTGATCTGCCCGGCCCAACTGCGGGACATCTGGTGGAAACCCAAA
>JBBIJG010000083.1:0-8682 GCA_037446095.1 Caldilineae bacterium | reverse complement strand
CCTCCAGACACCTGGGCTCCTCTTCGCCGTGATGGGCAGCGATACAATTGACGATTTTTTCCGACTTGCCCAGACGCTTGGCGATGTCAGCGCCAATCAGAGCATGGGGGCCATCAAACTGAGAGTCAACAGCCTTACCAATGTCATGGAGAAGGCCCCCCTCTTTGGCCACGGCCACATCAGCGCCCAGCTCCGCGGCCATGATGCCGGCCAGGCGGGCCGTTTCCAGGGAGTGAACTTGCATGTTCTGCCCATAGCTGGTCCGGTACTTCAGACGCCCCAGCAGCGTAATCAGTTCAGGGTGAAGGCCATGCACACCGACTTCATAGGCCATGCGCTCCCCTTCTTCGCGGATGATGGCTTCGACCTCTTCTTGAGCCTTCTTCACCATTTTCTCCACACGAGCCGGGTGGATACGGCCGTCCAGGATCAACCGGCTCAAAGCGGTACGGGCCACCTCGCGACGCACGGGATCAAAGCTGGAAAGGATCACCGCTTCCGGGGTGTCATCCACCACCAAATCCACGCCGGTAGCAATTTCCAGGGCCCGAATATTGCGTCCTCCCCGGCCAATGATACGCCCTTTCATGTCATCGCTTGGCAGAGGGACCATGGACACTGTGGTCTCAGCGACCTGCTCGGAAGCACAACGTTGAATAGCCAGGGTAATGATCTCCCTGGCCTTGCGGTCGGCTTCTTCTTTAGCCTGGGCCTCAACCTCCCTGATGACCCGCGCCATGTCCTGACGGGCTTCTTTTTCGACGGTCTTCAAGAGGAGCTCTTTGGCCTCTTCCTTGCTTAGAGACGAGATCCGCTCTAGCTCTTTGATTTGTTCCTCGTGAAGCCGGTGCAGTTCATTTTGCAAACGGTCCAGTTTGCTCTGGCGCTGATCCAGGTTGCGTTCACGGGCCTCCACTCTTTCGAGCTTACGTTCGAGATTCTCACGTCGCTTCTGCAGGCGTTCCTCCTCCCTCTGCAGACCAGCCCGTCGCCTTTTAGCCTCGGCCTCTGCCTCGTCGCGAATTTTCAGTGCCTCATCCTTGGCTGCCAGGAGCATCTCCTTACACCTGGTCTGAGCCTCCGTCAGCAAGGCATTGGCCTGAGCCCTGGCCGACTTGACCTTGACTTCGCTCAGATATTGTCTAAGCAGATAGCCGCAAATGACACCGACCAGACTCGCAGCCAGAATCTCTGCCACAGTTACAATCCATCCGTTCATGCTCTATCACCTCTCCGTTTCATCGCGCACCTGTCCCTCCTCCACCAGCTCCCGCCATGTTCTTTCCAGGGCAGCATGGATGGCCTCGTAGGAGAATCCACGCCGTCGTAAAAAAGAGCCCCATTTCTGGCAGAAGGACCGGTGATCTGGAGGAGACATCCGATGTGCCCGGCTGATCAGCGCCCGGTAAGCGCTGTCCTCCTCGTCTATGTCCTCTAATGCCAGGGCGAGGGTCTCTTCACTCAGACCTTTTTGACGCAATTCGTATTGGAGTGCCCCGCGTCCCCGAGGATTAAAGTTTTCCCGATTCTCGACCCAGTATCTGGCGAAAGCCTGATCATCCAGGAGACCGGCTGAGGTCAGGCGTTCCACCACTGCGGTTTCAATGCTCGGGGGCACTTTTTGGCGTTGTAGATAGCGGCGTACTTCGGCTTCGCTCCGGGGACGGTACGACAGGAACCGTAGAGCTCGATCGTAGGCCCTCTGGAAAGAGTCCCTACCCAGAAGGTCCTCGATCTCCCGGTCTGAAAGCCACTGCCCTCGCCTCAATGGGACGGCCTCAATGGCCGCCAAACTAAAGGCATAACGACCGTCCAGATAAACGTTGACCCGCTCCTTGTTTTTCTTTTGGAATTTAAGAGCCGTGATCGTCCCTGCCATAGTTGGGGTACCCCCCAGAAAAGAGATAGCTGTGGCCGCTGTTGCCACAGCTATCTCTTTTCTCAAACCATCACCCGACATCAGAGGGGTCATTCCCCCGATGTGGGACATGATCTCCCCAGGGATCTGCCCAAAGAAAGCATAAAAACCTTGCCGGGCTCCCTACGATAACCCGCCTACCACCTTATCGGATCAGCTTCCAGACTTAAGACAAGCTGGAAGATAGTCAACGGGATATGGACCAGATAGCAGTACTAACCGAACACTCCATCAAGGCCGTTGATGCCCAACACCCAGGGCATCTCTATCGCCCCAATAGCACTGCAATGACACAGTTGACTTTCCTCTCTTCTCCGTCGCGGGTTTCCGAAGCAAAGCAAACCTCTCAGGTTTCGTAGTCCTAAAGGCAAGGAACAGATGCTAAAGGAATCGTGTCGGTGGGTTTGATCAATTTCGTGCGTTTCGATAGCTGTGGCTATTAATAGCCCCCCGATGCCAAAGCTGTTAGGCATCGGTGGGCTTTATTTTGGGAAGGCCAACCTCCTCACGAATGCGGTCTTCAATTTCCATGGCCACGGCTGCATTCTCGCGCAGGAAACTTTTAGCGTTTTCGCGACCCTGGCCCAGACGGGTCTCCCCAAAAGAATAGAAGGCCCCGCTCTTCTCTACAATCCCTAACTCGACCGCCACGTCCAACAGGTCTCCTTCCCGGCTGATTCCCTCGTTGTACATGATGTCAAACTCAGCCCTCCGGAAAGGCGGGGCCACCTTGTTCTTCTTCACCGTCACTCTCGTCCGGTTGCCAATCACCTCTCCACCTTGCTTGATGGCCTCCGCCTGCCTCATGTCCAGTCGCACCGAGGAGTAGAACTTCAGCGCCATGCCTCCCGAAGTGGTCTCCGGGTTGCCGAACATCACCCCAATCTGCTGCCGCAACTGGTTGGTGAAGATCATGGCTGTGTTGGATTGCTTGATAGCTCCTGAAAGCTTCCGCAGGGCTTGGCTCATCAGCCGGGCTTGCAAGCCGGGATGCGAGTCCCCCATCTCCCCTTCAATCTCGGCCCGGGGCACCAGGGCCGCCACCGAGTCAATGACCACCACGTCTACAGCCCCTGAGCGGACCAAAGCCTCGGCAATTTCCAGAGCCTGCTCCCCGGTGTCGGGTTGGGAGATGTAAAGGTTGTCTATATCCACACCGCACTTCCGGGCATAGGCCGGATCGAGGGCGTGCTCCATGTCAATGAAGGCGGCCACGCCACCCATCTTCTGAGCCTGGGCCACGATATGCTGGGCCAAAGTGGTCTTGCCGGAGCCCTCAGGGCCGTAGATTTCGGTGACACGGCCTCTGGGGATGCCGCCAATGCCCAGGGCAATATCGAGGGCCAGGGAGCCGGTGGGAATGGCTTCGACCTGCATGTGGGCAGCCTGGCCCAATTTCATAATAGCCCCTTCCCCAAACCGTTTTTTGATTGTTGCAAGAGTAGCCTCCAAAGCCTTTTCTTTACCCGCCTCTGCCATACCTACATCCTCTCCGGGTTACAGCGCCCCAACTCGCTTATGATCAGGAGTTACGCTAGTTTTCAAAGAACGGATTCCTACCGCAGAACAGAGAACATCTGCGCTCTCCGCGGTGAGTAACAAAGGCGTAAGTCCTGTTATGTAAGAATCGCCTGCCTCATAACAGCAGCCAGCGGCCCACCAAATGCCAAGGGATGACAACCACCGCCCTCACGAATGAGCCGGTAATGGGGGTTGGTGAGATGAAACCACCCCACGGTTATTATATAGTTTACACCAATCTTGGAGAAAAATCAAGTAGGAGGGAATCCGGACCATGATGGTTCAAAAGCACGACCTCCTTCGAGAGGCCCGCCTACGTGGCCTCGAGCCAGATTTCTCTGAGGAAACAGGGCGAAGATGATCGCTCCCTGGGGTTGAGTTGACACCTCAGGCGAATCGTGCTAAAATGTTACCCATCTAGTTTAACCAGGAGGTGGGTGTCATGTACGGAGAAGAGGAGAGGGGCCTGGGCATCTGGTTCAGGGATGGCATTGAAGACATCCTGCTGGCCATTGACGAAGCGAATCTGGATATGGTCAGCCGCTTCGACACGCCGGAGATGAGGATTTACAGGCAGGGTTTCGCGGCCGCCATCAATGCTGTGGCCACGGCTTTTGGCATCCGATATGCGCCGTCCCAGGCCATGGCTGGCCGCGCCGGGAACTTTGTCAACTTGCCGATCCGGGAGTTAGAAGAGGCCCAGGCCGTGCCTTATTCAGGCGGAACCGCTCTCTGAGAGAAGTTTTCTCCAATGGGTCTCCCAAAACAGGGCTACTCTTGATTCGTAGGGTAGCCCTGTTGCCTTTTGCCGGGGCCTTGGCAACGCTGCCCTGTTCTGGACCGTACAGTGGCGTGGGAGGCTCACCTATGCGGTGACTGTCACCTTTTTGCCTTCGTGTCCTTCGTGGAAACTTTTTGATGGACTGTGACGTATCTCCACCGCCCGGCTGAGCCTTTGGTGAGGGTTTGGAGAGTGGTTTGGGCTGTTGACAAAATCTGTAACCAATGTTATACTACTTTTAGCAGAATATCAGTCCGGGTTAGAGCGGGGAGATGTCTGGTGGTTGTAACTACACTCCTGCCCTGGCCGGTCTTTCGTTCCCTTCAGAGCTTGCCCTGAACAGAGTGAAAGGATCGCAATGTGTAATCCAGCCGTGGGGCCGCCGGATTGCAAATTTTATCCCGCGCCGAACCCCTGAGCCAAGCGAATGACCGACGGGTGCGGAAAGATCCTTGAAAGTAGAAAGGAGACCCAAACTATGAAAAGACTGTTTTCGGTTATCATGTTAATCGGTGCCTTGTTCCTGGCTGGTTGTATTACATTCAGGATCGAGAACAATATCAGGCCCGATGGGGGCGGGACCAAGTCCCAGATTATAGCTGTGGATATGGAAATGATTAAGAGCTTCGCCACATCCATGGCTGTAACACCGGCGCCCGGGGTAACCGTGGAGAGCTCCGTTGAGAACCCCATGGAAGATAGCTTCAAGGAATTGGAGCAGAAAGCCGCTACGGTTCCTGGCGCCACCGTAGAACCATACAAGGATCTGGACACGGGCCGGGAGGGGATCAAGGTGATTGCGCCTTTCGCCGACCTCGACGGGCTCGTCGCTCTCAGCTCAACCGAGCTGTTTAGCAACTTGGATAGCATCGAATTTCAACAGAACGGCAATCGCACGACACTGAACATCACCGTATTCGCCCAGAATATCAGTGAAAAGGCATCCGAGTCCGCCGGAGAGGGTGGTGAGGCAACAGCCACGCCAAGCCCAGCAGATAAGGCGATGCAGCAACAGATGCTGAAGATGATGAACATAGAATTCACTTATTCTGTTATTGTGCCTGGCGTGATTGCCGACTACAGCCCCAAGGACAATGCAACCGTAGAGGGCAACAAGATAACATGGGACCTAAGCCAGGCGCTTATGGGAGAAGAAATGAGTGCGGTGGCTCTAATGGTCCAGTGGGAGGGCGGGGGCGCCCCTCCTCCACCGGCTGGGGCTACACCCGGCGCGCCGCCGGCTGAGGTTACACCCGGTGTACCCCTTCAGCCCCCATCGCAGCCCGTCGCAACGCCTGGTGCTGGCGGACCGGGTCTCCAGCCGACGGAGGGGAAAAAGTCTCCGCTGCCTTGCTGCCCGGCAGGGCTACTCCCTCTCGGCCTGGTCGGATCCGGCGCCTTGCTTCTCAGAAGGAGACCCAGACCTGACAGGTCTGGATAGAGGGGCGAATGGGCTTCCTATCCAGGAAAAGTTTCGGACGGAAAGGGCTCTATGGGGGGCCTGGGGTCGGACGCTGGCTGCTTCTCTTTGGAATGGGGATCGTGGCCGTCAGCTTCGGCCTGGGCTATCTGCTCCACGACCTCTATGAGACCTGGACTTTTCCCTTCGCCCTTCACTACCTCACGTTGCAGTTCCTCCCCTATTCAGCCCGCGCTTTGCTTCTCGGAGCAACCGGCTTAAGTGCGATCGGGATGGCTATCGCCCAACTCCGTCAGATGCGCTTAAGCCAGGAAAGCGCGGTGGGGGCTGTCTATGCCCACCGCCAACCCAACCAGGACCTCAGGGTGGTAGCCATCGGCGGGGGCACGGGGCTCTCTGTCCTGCTGCGAGGGCTGAAGGAATACACTTCAGAGATCACAGCCATCGTGACCGTGGCGGACGACGGGGGCAGTTCGGGCCGCTTACGGCGAGAATTGGGGCTGCTCCCTCCGGGCGACTTCCGCAATTGCATCGCCGCCCTGGCCGAGGCCGAACCGCTGACCACCCAACTTTTCCAGTACCGTTTCGGAGGAGGAGAAGGGCTGGATGGGCACAGTTTCGGCAACCTTTTCATCGCCGCTATGGCCGGGGTGACCGGCGACTTTGAACGGGCGATCCTTGAATCCAGCCGGGTGCTGGCCGTGCGGGGGCGGATCATGCCCTCGACCTTACAGAATGTGACCCTCTGCGCCGACCTCCGTGGGGAGGATGAAGCCCTCGCTCAGCTCAGCCGCGTGGAAGGTGAATCCCAGATCCCCAAAGCCGGCCTCCCGATCGAGCGGGTTTTCCTGCAGCCGGAGCACGTGCGGGCCTATCCGGGTGCCCTGCGCGCCCTCCTCAGTGCGGACCTCATCCTGGCCGGGCCGGGCAGCTTGTACACCAGCATCTTGCCCAACCTCCTCATAGAGGAGATCACTCAGGCTATCCGCGCCTCTCAAGCTGTCAAGCTGTATATCTGCAATGTGGCCACTCAGGCAGGCGAAACGGATCATTTCACCGTGGGCGATCACGTGCGAGCTCTGCAAGACCACGTGGGGGAGGGTGTCTTTCCCTATGTGTTGGCCAATGACAACTTCAACGCCCAACTCCCTCCCCAGACCGAGTTCGTGCCTTTGCTCTACGAAGGAGAGTACCAGGTGATCACAGCCGACTTGATTGATCTGGAGAGAGCCTGGCGCCACGATTCAAAGAAACTGGCCCGCAAGGTGATCGAATTCTATTACCAACAACGAGGGTAAACCAGACCGGACAGGTCTTCCACATATCACTTGGGAGGAATACACAGATGACCGCCAAAATTGGCATTAACGGCTTCGGTCGCATTGGGCGGCAGGTCCTCAGAGCTTTAGGGGAATACTATCCGGAAACCATCGAGGTGGTAGCCATCAACGACCTCTTCGACGCAGAGACCAACGCTCACCTGCTGAAATACGACTCGAACTATGGCCATTTTCCTGGCCAGGTGGCAGTCAAGGGGAACAACCTGCTCGTCAACGGTCGGGCAATCAGGGTGTTTGCCGAGCGTGAACCGGCCAAGCTGCCCTGGGACGAGTTAGGAGTCAGCGTCGTGGTGGAATCCACCGGGGTGTTTACCGAAGCTTCCAAGGCGGCCTGGCACATCGAAGCGGGGGCGAAAAAAGTGATCATTACCGCTCCGGCCAAAAACGAAGACATCACCATCGTCCTGGGTGTGAACGAGGACAAGTACGATCCCCAAAAGCATCACATCATCTCCAACGCTTCCTGCACCACCAATTGCCTGGCGCCGGCGGCCAAGGTGGTCCACGAGGCTTTCGGCATCATCAAAGGGTTGATGACCACCATCCATTCCTACACTAACGACCAGCGTATACTGGATTTGCCCCACAAGGACCTGCGACGGGCCCGGGCAGCGGCGTTAAACATCATCCCTACCACCACCGGCGCCGCCAGAGCCGTGGCGCTGGTCATCCCGGAGCTGGCGGGCAAGTTCGACGGTATCGCCTTACGCGTGCCCACTCCTACAGTGTCTGTAGTAGACTTTGTCGCCACCGTGGAGAAGCCCACGACGACCGAGGAACTGCGAGCTGCCTTCAAGGCTGCCGCCGAAGGCCCCCTGAAAGGCATTCTGGGCTATAGCGAGGCACCTCTGGTCTCCATGGATTACAAGGGCGATCCTCGCTCCAGCATTGTGGATGGCCCGTTCACCCAGGTCCTGCAAGGGGACATGGTCAAGGTCGTCGCCTGGTATGACAACGAGTGGGGTTACTCCTGCCGCGTGGCAGATTTGATAGATTACATTGTCAGGAAAGGCCTGTAGTCAGCAGAATAGCACCACAACCGCATTTGGAGGTGCGACGCCCCTAGCCCCTGCAGCAGCCAGACCGTACCGCAACCCGGTCTCATCGGCATGATAACGACTGACCAAAAAGGGCGTCGCACCTTTCCTGACCCTCCCCGCTGCTACCTATCATTCCTTTGCCGGTCAGGTTATCTACAAGCGTCCTGGCGATTTCCTCCTGGACAGGAAGCCGGTAGAGTGCGTAGATTGGGTGCGCGAGTGGAAGAAGGTCTCGACTACTTCGAGCACCTGGCTGTGGGGGGTATGGTCAACCGGGGCATGGGCCGGCTGCGGGTGCTGAAGCTATAGGGCCGACAAATATGTATACCGCCTTCTGATCTCCCCCTTCAGCACTTTACCCGCACTGCTTTTGGGTAACTCCTCAACCGCAATGTACTCCTTGGGCACTTTGAAAGCCGCCAGACGGGCTTTGAGATAATCTTTCAGGGCGGCCGGATCTATGGAGTAGCCTGGCCGGGGAACGATAAACGCCGTCACCCGTTCCCCATACTCCGGGTCAGGCAGACCCACCACCGTGCATTCCAGCACTTCAGGTAGGGTGTATAAAATCTCTTCAATTTCCCGGGGATAGACGTTCTCGCCCCCGGTGATGATCATGTCCTTCTTCCGGTCCACCACGTAGAAGAAGCCCCGCTCGTCCA
>JBBIJG010000082.1:5592-8697 GCA_037446095.1 Caldilineae bacterium | reverse complement strand
GCTGGTGGAACAATCGGCCAGGGCCGTGACGGAGGATGGAGCTCATGCCATTGTCTTCGGTTGCACCGGGATGAAGGGTTTAGCCCAACAGTTGGAACAGGCTCTCAACTCTCAAACTGTGCCGGTCATTGATCCCAGCCTGGCTGCCTTAAAGCTGGCCGAGGGGCTGGTGGACATGGGCCTCTCTCACAGCAAACGCACCTACCCTCCTCCACCGCCCAAAGAAATCGTCGGCTATCCTCAGGAGTCCGGAGGCGAGTCTGGCAACCTGCCCTCGCATCCCGGTGAACTGCGGAGAAAAGCCAGAATCCGCATCGTCATTCCGGTAGCAGGAGAGCACTGGATCGCTCCTGTCCAGGAAGCCTACAGCCGTGTGGGCCGCCCCGGCACAGAGATCAGCGCGGTGGCTATTGACCGGGGCCCGGCCTCCATCGAGTCGGTGCGCGATGAGGCGCTGGCCATCCCCGCTGTTCTGTCCAGGGTGCGGGCTGCCGAGGAGGAAGGGATGGACGCCGTGGTCCTCGATTGCATGGCCGATCCTGGTCTCGACCCGGCCCGCGAGCTGGTTTCCATTCCTGTCATCGGCCCGGCTCAGGCAGCGATGCACCTAGCGGCCATGCTGGCCCATCGCTTCTCGGTTATCACCGTTCTGGAGCAGGGTGTCCCGCGAGTCCACCGCCAGATTCTGCGTTACGGTCTGGCAGAGAAGGTGGCCTCAGTGCGAGCCATCAACATCCCAGTTCTGGAGATGGGGAAAGACCGGGAGCGGGTGCTTCGGGCCGTGATTGAGGAGTCAGCCAGGGCCGTGTGTGAAGATGGAGCTCACATAATCATTCCCGGTTGCACGGAGATGATCGGGATGGCTCCAGCGGTGCAGGAGGCCCTGGCGGAGCGAGGGTGTGAGGTGCCGGTCATTGACCCCCCGGCGGTGGCGGTCAAGCTGGCCGAGGGGCTGGTAGACGTGGGGTTGGCTCACAGCAAACGCACCTATCCCCTGCCACCCGACAAAGAGATTGTGGGTTATCCCTAGCCCTCACCCACCCCCTAACCCCTCCCCTTCCGGAGCAAGCAGTGAGGAGAGCGTATGTCTGTAGCGGAGAGATGGCTGGGCGATTGGGTCCGTCGGCGAGAGGCTCAACTCGAGGAATACCGTCTGATGGTCCGCGCCTTCCGACGCGATTGGTTGGGCGTGCTCAGCCTGTTGGTGATTGGGGTCTTTGTCGGGGGAGCTATCTTTGCGCCCTATCTCACGCCCTATCCAGAGGAGGGTCGAGGCGCACCGAATCTGGTCAACAAGTTCCTGCCACCCAGCCGTGAACATCCCTTCGGCACCGACTATCTGGGACGTGATGTCCTGGCCCGCGTCCTTTTCGGTGGCCGCAGCTCTCTCGGCATCGGCTTCCTGGTAGTGATCATTGCCGTGGCCATTGGCACGCCTCTGGGCGCCATCGCCGGTTACTCCGGGCAGTGGCTGGATGAGGCCATCATGCGCATCACGGACATGTGGCTGTCCTTTCCACCCTTGCTGCTGGCTATCGCCATTGCTGCCGCCCTGGGCCGCCCCAGCTTTACCAACGCCATGATTGCCATCGCCCTCACCTGGTGGCCCTGGTACACCCGCCTGGTGCGGGCGCAGACGGTCTCTCTGCGCGAGCGCTCCTTTATCGAGGCGGCGCGGGGCATGGGGGTGAGCCGCATCACCATCATCTTCCGGCACATTCTGCCCAACGTCATGACACCCGTCATGGTCCAGGCCACAATGGACATCGGTTCGGCCATCCTCACCGGGGCAGCCATGAGCTTCATCGGTCTGGGAGCCCAACCACCCACCCCCGACTGGGGGCAGATGGTCAGCGACGGCCGCATTTATATTATGAATCAGCCCTGGTACGGAGCCTTTCCGGGCCTGGCCATCTTCCTGGTCACCCTGGCTTTCAACCTGCTGGGCGATACCATCCGCGATGTGGCCGATCCCCGCTCTCGGAGGGCTGCCTGAGTGAACGAGCCACTGGTTTCCATCGAGAACCTGCACGTCCGCTTCCGCACCTACGCCGGTGAGGTGCGCGCCGTCAATGGCGTCAGCCTGGAAATTCGGCGAGGCGAGATCTTTGGCCTGGTGGGTGAGACCGGCTGCGGCAAGTCGGTGACCGGCCTCTCGCTCCTCCGCCTGGTCCCTCCTCCAGGTGAAATCGTAGCCGGCCGGATCACTTTCGACGGCCAGGACCTTTTGTCTTTGAGCGAGCCGGAGATGCGGGCTATCCGTGGGGCGCGCATTTCTATGATCTTCCAAGACCCGGCCGCTTCTCTCAACCCCGTCTTCACCGTCGGAGAACAAATCGAATTGGTGATCCGCCAGCACCAGTCGGTGACGCGCAAAGTCGCTCGCCGGCGGACCCTGGAGATGCTGGAGACCGTGGGCTTGCCAGACCCACCCCAGATAGCCAAGACCTACCCCCACGAACTGAGTGGAGGGATGCAGCAGCGGGTGATGATCGCCCTGGCCCTGGCTTCCAATGCCAGCCTGCTCATCGCCGACGAGCCCACCACTGCCCTGGACTTGACCATTCAGGCCCAGATTCTGACCCTTCTCACGGAGTTAAAAAAGAGTCGGGGCCTCTCCATCCTGCTCATCACCCACAACCTGGGCGTGGTGGCCGAGACCTGCGACCGGGTGGCAGTATTATACGTAGGCCACGTGGTGGAGAAGGGCCGTACCCGGGATATTTTCAAGGAGATGAAACACCCTTACACCCAGGGGCTGCTGGCGGCCATCCCCCGCCCAGGCAGCCATGGCCAGCCTTTGCCGGCCATCAGCGGTTCCGTGCCCAGCGGTCTGGTCGCCTTCCCCGGCTGCCCCTTCGAGCCCCGTTGTGCCTTCGCCATGGAGGTCTGCCGCCAGGGCCTTCCGCCCCTGGTGCGTGTCGGTGAGGAGCACCACGTGGCTTGTTATCGGTTTGTGGCATGAAAATCCTGTGGCTATTCTGATAGAAGTGCGAGGGTTAACCAAATACTTTGCCCAACGTGGAGGGCTCTTCGGCCTGCGTGCCCGGCCGGCGGTGCAGGCTGTGGATGGGGTGAGCCTGACGGTGAACCGACAAGAGACCC
>JBBIJG010000082.1:5302-5582 GCA_037446095.1 Caldilineae bacterium | reverse complement strand
GAAAGAAGAGACGCTGGGCTTGGTGGGCGAGTCGGGCTGCGGCAAGACCACCCTGGGCCGCTGCATCCTGCGTCTCATCGAGCCGACGAAGGGGGAGATCCTATTCGAGGGAGTCAATATCCTGACCCTGGACTCTGCCGAGATGCGCCGCCGACGGCGTGATATGCAGATGGTGTACCAGAACCCCTTCTCCTCGCTTAACCCCCGCCTCAACGTGCTGAGTCTGGTTTCCGAACCGCTGCGCACTCACACGGACTTAAGAGGGGAGGAGCTGGCGGCG
>JBBIJG010000082.1:0-5282 GCA_037446095.1 Caldilineae bacterium | reverse complement strand
GAGCGGGTGGGGCTGGAGCAGGGACACCTCTACCGTTATCCCCACGAATTCAGCGGGGGACAGTTGCAGCGCATCGCCGTGGCTCGCGCCCTGGCCCTCAACCCCAAACTGCTGGTCCTGGATGAACCCACCTCGGCCCTTGACGTTTCGGTGCAGGCCCAGATCCTCAATTTGCTGCAGGAATTACAGCATGAGTTTCGTCTGACCTACATTTTCATCTCCCATGATTTGAGCGTGGTACAGCACATCAGCGACCGCATCGCCGTGATGTACCTGGGCAAAGTGGTCGAGTTGAGCACCTCCGAGGCCATCTTTGGTGGAGCCCTTCATCCCTACACCGAAGCTCTCCTCTCCTCGACCCCGATCCCCGATCCCGACGTTAAAAAGAAGCGGATCATCCTGGAGGGAGGGGTGCCCAGCCCCATTAACCCGCCCCCGGGTTGCCGCTTCCATCCCCGCTGTCCCAAAGCCAGGCCACTCTGTTCCCAGGCGGAGCCGGAGTTGGTAGATATCGGCGATGGCCACCTGGTGGCCTGTCACAGACACGTAGAGCCGTAGAGCCGGAGTAACACGAAACACCGAAGAAGGGATGCAGAAACGATGCCACGCGGAGCGTTACGCAACAGGCAAGATTGCGAAGACTTTGTGCGGGGGTGCCTTTTCATGGGCACCGGTGGTGGTGGGAGTGTCGAGTGGGGTATGGGAATGCTCGACACAGCCCTGGAGGAAGGACTCCACATCGAGTGGGTGGATGTGTCCGAAATTCCCGATGAGGCCTGGACCTGCACCCCCTACGGCATGGGTTCCATCGCCCCGCCTACGCCTGAGACCGAAGCGGAGATCAAACGTATGGGCCTGGTGGACAGGCTGGGAGCGCGGGCGATGGAAGTGGCCGTGCGGGAGTTGGGCCAATATGCTGGCGTGGAGATTGGCGCCATCGTGCCGGCCGAACTGGGGGCCGGCAACACGCCGGCGCCGCTCGTCACCGGGGTACGCCTGGGCATCCCCGTGGTGGACGGCGACTACGCCGGCCGCGCCATCCCTGAGGAAATGCAGGGCACACCCTACCTCTACGGGAAGAACAGTTGGCCCTTCAGCAGCGTGGACCGCTGGGGCAACATCTGTATCGTCAAAGAGACCTGCAACCCCTACATGCTGGAGCGCATTGGCAAGATGCTGAGCGTAGCCGCTTACGGCATGACCTCCATGGCAGCTACCCTACTGAGCGGGCGAGAGATGAAAGAAATCGTCGTCCGGGGCACGCTGACCAAGTGCCTCGAGTTGGGCCGGACCATCCGCCAGGCACGGGAGCGAGGGGACGATCCGATACGCGCCGCCATTGAATACACCGGCGGCTGGCTGCTCTTTGAAGGCAAGGTAACCGGCAAGGACTGGGAAGACCGTCAGGGTTACATGTTCGGCACCACCCACATCCAGGGGACAGGCGACTACAAGGGCCACACCCTCGATGTCTGGTTCAAGAACGAGAATCACGTCTCCTGGCTGGACGGGAAACCCTTTGTCTGCAGCCCTGATCTGATTGTCATTGCCGAGCGCGAGACGGGTGAAGGCATCACCAACACCCTGATAGATGTCGGCCATCAGGTAGCGGTGGTGGGCATCAAAGGCCTGGAAGCCTTCCGCTCGGAGCGGGGGCTGGCTGCCGCCGGGCCGCGATACTTCGGCTTCGATATAGACTATGTGCCCATCGAAAACCTGAGCAAGGAGATGGCATGAACTATGAAGCCGTCATCGGCATGGAAGTCCATGCCGAATTGCTGACCCGATCCAAGATGTTTTGTCGCTGCAGTGCCCGCGTCTTCGGCGCCAAGCCCAACACCCTGACCTGCCCAGTCTGTACCGGGATGCCAGGAGTGTTGCCGGTCATCAACCAGAAAGCTGTCGAGTATGCCATCATGGCCGCCCTGGCCCTGAACTGCGAAATCGCCCAGGCCAGTGTGTTCTCCCGAAAGAACTACTTCTATCCTGACCTGCCGAAAGCCTACCAGATCAGCATGTACGACCTTTCTCTCTCTGGAAACGGCTGGCTGGAAATCGAGGTGGATGGCCACTCCAAACGGATTGGCATCGAGCGGGTACACCTGGAGGAAGACACGGCCAAGCTATCCCACATGGGTGGGTACAGCCTGGTGGACTTTAACCGCTCCGGTGTGCCTCTCATCGAAATTGTCAGCCGGCCCGACATGCGTTCCGCCGACGAAGCCTACGCCTATCTGACCAGGCTGCGCCAGATCCTGCGCTACCTGGGCGTCAGCAGCGGCGACATGGAAAAAGGAGCCATGCGCTGCGAGGTCAACGTTTCCCTCCGCCCTCTGGGCTCCACCGAGTACGGCACCAAAGTTGAGATCAAGAACCTGAACTCCTTCCGTTCTGTCAAGCTGGCCCTGGACTACGAAATCCGGCGCCAGAGCCGTATCCTCGACGAAGGGGGCAGCATCGAGCAGGTGACCATGGGCTGGGACGAAAGCCGGGGCGTGACGGTGGTCCAGCGCAGCAAGGAATACTCCCACGACTACCGCTACTTCCCGGAGCCCGACCTGCCGCCCCTGCACATCAGCCGGGAGTGGGTGGAAGAGATAAGAAACAGGCTGCCGGAGCTCCCTGAAGCCAGACGAGGCCGCTTCATAGCCGAATATGGCCTCTCGGCTTACGATGCCGGCGTCCTCACCGCCGACAAGGCCGTGGCCGACTACTTTGAGGCCTGCGTCCAGGCTTATCCCCAGGCCAAGAGCGTCAGCAACTGGATCAGCGGAGAGCTGTTCCGCCTCCTCAAGGAAACGGGGACAGATATTGAAGAAGTCAAAGTGACTCCTCCCGCTCTGGCCGAGTTGCTCACCCTCGTGGAGAAAGGCACCATCAATCAGAATACAGCCAAAGCTGTCCTGGAGGAGATGTTCAGGAGTGGCCGGGCGGCAGCGGAGATCGTGGCCGAAAAGGGCCTGGCCCAGATCAGCGAGGCCGATAAATTGGGGAAGGTCATTGACGAGGTGATTGCCGCCCATCCTGAGGAGGTGGCCGAGTATCGGGCCGGCAAGGCGCCCCTTTTGGGCTGGTTCGTCGGCCAAGTGATGAAGGCCACCCGGGGCAAAGCCAACCCCCAGTTGGTCACCAGCCTGCTCAAGGAGAAGTTGTCCCAGACACAATGAGAGCTCACCGTTGACAATGCTCCCCACTTATGGTATACTTCCTTTGAATTTTGGCAGAACATTGACCGGAAATTCTTCATGGTAGGAGCCGTTGTTCCAACGGCTGTTTTGTTGCTCTGTATTCTGTGCGGCCTGGCCGTGATTCTGAAACCCGGGGGTTGGGAGATCCCGTCATGACCTCTGCGGGCGGCAACGCCCTCGCCGCCTCCCGCTACGCCGTTGCAGGGAGTGCTCTGCCGAGTTCACAGAATTGGGCCGGCGGTAAAGCTGGTCATGGCCCCGAACGGTGCACTGTTTGAGTCGCCAGGAGAGGAAAGGTTCTCCTGGGTCAGTTGTGATGTGGGTCAAGTCAGGCAAATGGATAACGCTGCCATTATGGCTACAACGGCGGTAGCCATGGCTCAACAGCGAGTCAACAAATTCAAAGGAGAATAATCATGGCTGAGAAACTGAACCCTTTTGAAATTGCACAAAGGCAACTCGATGAGGCTGCCAGAATCCTCAATCTGGAGCCAGGTATCCACGCCCTGCTCCGGGAGCCCCTTCGTGAGCTCCACGTCACCTTGCCGGTCAAGATGGACGACGGCAGCGTGAAGGTCTTTAAGGGCTTTCGCGTCCAATACAATGACGCCCGGGGGCCGACGAAAGGCGGCATCCGCTTTCATCCGGCTGAGACCATTGACACCGTGCGCGCTTTGGCTGCTTGGATGACCTGGAAAACGGCGGTGGTGGACATCCCTCTGGGCGGTGGCAAGGGTGGAATCGTCTGTAACCCCAAAGAGATGTCGCCAGGCGAGCTGGAAAGGCTAAGCAGGGCCTACATCCGCCAGGTAGGCCGGATCCTGGGCGAAGAGATGGACGTTCCCGCGCCCGATGTCTACACCAACCCCCAGATCATGGCCTGGATGATGGACGAGTACTCTGTGATACGCGGGTACAACGTCCCTGGTGTTATCACCGGCAAACCCATCCCCTTGGGCGGCTCCGCCGGACGTAAAGATGCTACGGCCCGTGGCGGCATAATCTGTGTTCGGGAAGCGGGCAAAATCCTGGGCATCGAACTGGAAGGAGCCACAACTGCTATCCAGGGCTATGGCAATGCGGGTCAGTACGCCCACCTGTTGGGCGAGGAACTGCTGGGCTTGAAAGTGGTAGCCGTGAGCGATTCCAGAGGCGGCATCTTCAACCCCGACGGCCTTAAGGCTCAAGCCGTGATGGAGCACAAGAACAGCACAGGAGCCGTCAAAGGCTTCCCTGGAACTCAGGAGATCACCAATGAGGAACTTCTGGAGCTGGACGTGGTCGTGCTGATCCCCGCCGCGCTGGAGAACCAGATCGGCGATTGGAACGCAGCCAACATCAAAGCCAAAATCGTCGCCGAGTTGGCCAACGGCCCCACCACCCCCGAAGCCGACGAGATTCTATACAAAAACGGCGTCTACGTCATCCCTGACTTCTTATGTAACGCTGGCGGCGTGACGGTCAGCTACTTCGAGCAGGTACAGAACGCCTATGACTACTATTGGGATGAGGAGACAGTGCACCGGCGGTTGGATCAGAAGATGACTGCAGCTTTCCACGCCGTCCATGAAATGGCTCAGAAGTACAAGGTCCACAATCGGCTGGCAGCTTACCTGGTGGCCGTCAACCGGGTGGCCGAAGCGGTCAGACTCCGTGGCTGGGTCTAATACCGGTACCCCGCTTTTATGGTAGAGTAGTCGGCCATGGCCTTGCGTCTCTCCGCCCGGCCCCGCCCGACGACAAATCGTCGGGCTAAAGACGAAGTTTGTACTCCTCACTCCTGCTCCGGCTGGATTTGTAATCCAGCCGTCGGGCCGCCGGATTGCAAATCCGGCGGGAGCAGAAAGGATCCTTTTGGAGCCCCAGCCCGCTGAAGAGTGTGTCGGGCAATGGCGCTTATGTTTAGCGTGTCCCCGTACACGCCCAGACGGGCCTTTGGGCCTGAACGTTAACGTTCAGGCTGAGCAGCTCAAACGTGCTGAAGCACGCTTTTGGAGTTGTGCTCTAGATAGGCTGACAATAAAACCGAGGTACCAATACTTTGGACTTTGAACAAATCTGTAGTCTTCAATTTGGTCCTTAACAATTAGCCGA
>JBBIJG010000081.1:8483-8705 GCA_037446095.1 Caldilineae bacterium | reverse complement strand
AACACAAGGAGCGGGCTATGAACGCCGGCGCCGACGCCCATTTCACCAAGCCGGTGACGATGGATGAGCTGATTGCAGCGATCAATCGCCATCTGAGAAAAAGAGACTCTTCAAGCAAATACTGACATGCAAGCTCAAGGACCTGCTCACCCGTCTCCGCCTTGGGCTGGAGATAGGGAGGAACAGAGCAAGGACAAACCAGGAAACCTCTGGTCAGGGCAC
>JBBIJG010000081.1:1966-8440 GCA_037446095.1 Caldilineae bacterium | reverse complement strand
GGCTAGGCGCGGCCTGGGCTGCTTTGTGTGGCGCCATTGCCTCAGGGCGCATGGAGCTGGAAGGGCCGTCCCTCCTGCGGCTATTGGTGGTGCTTTTCCTGGTTGATCCGGTGTGGGGTGGCATCTGGGGTCTGGTCTCAGGCACCGATTGGTTCGCTCCTTTCGCTGAAGCTCATCCATTGAGCGGGGAGGCTCCTTGCTGGTCGTTGCCTTACACCTCTCCTGGTTCGCCTGGTGACCGTGCTTCTCGTTGGCTGTCGAGGGCCCTGGCCTGGTGGCGAAGGGACTTTGGACCCCGTCTGGGCACAGAGCTCCTCAGCCTGCTCCTTACCTCAACCGCGGCCATCCTGGTGGCTTCCCTCCTGGGACCTCAGGTGGCTCTTGTGACTCTGGTAGCTTTCGGTTTAATGGCCGTGGCCCTCTTCACTCCCCCCCGGCCTTTATGGCGGGCGGTCCTGGAGTGGGGGCTCCCCTGGTTGATGGGTCATTTAACTTTTAGTCCCCTTAACTGGCCCTCGGTTGCCTTAGCGCTGGCTTACATGGGAGCCTATTATGCGGGCTTGATCTTGCTGGGTGGCCAATGGAGAGCCGCCACGCGCCTGCTGAACGGTGCGCAAATAGGGGCTGTCGCTTTGCTGGTTGTGAGCAAAGAACCCATCCTGGCGGGTATCGCTGGCTTACTGTTGCTGCCTCCGTTGCTCTTGCAGCCTTTTCTATGGCAAGGCGAAGCAGAGTGGTGGTACTGGCAGCGCAGCCAGCCCTGGTTGATGGCCGGAATGTTGATAGCCGTTTTGGCGATAGGGGGTGCGCCACATTGAAAATCGTTAGATTCAAGCAAGGAGAGGCATTTGGCTACGGACTGGTCGAGGGGAACCTGATCTACGCCCTGGAAGGTGATCCGTATGGGGACTTTGGGCCGGGCATGAGGGTAGGGAGGTTGGGACGGGTGAGATTGGGCCCGCCCTGCCAACCGAGCAAGATCGTGGCCCTGGGGCTCAACTACGCCGATCACGCTGTGGAAGCTGGCTTGGCCCTGCCGGAGCAACCGATCATTTTCCTCAAACCACCTACGGCGGTGATCGGTGATCAGGATCGGATCATCTACCCGGCCATCTCACAGCGGGTGGACTACGAAGCGGAGCTGGCCGTAGTCATCGGAAGACGGGCCAAGAACGTCCCATCGCATGAGGCTCGTCGCTATATTTTGGGCTACACCTGTGGCAATGACATTACGGCCCGGGACCTGCAATACAGGGATGGCCAATGGACGCGCAGCAAGAGCTTTGACACCTTCTGCCCCCTGGGCCCCTGGATCGTCACCGACTTGAACCCAAGCAAGCTGGCCATTACCTGTCGCGTCAATGGGGAGGTGCGGCAGGCTGGAAACACGAAAGATATGATTTTCAGCATCTGGAGCCTGGTCAGTTTTATTTCTCAGATTATGACCCTGGAGCCAGGGGATGTCATCCTGACCGGCACGCCGGCTGGCGTGGGGCCGCTGTCGCCAGGCGATGTGGTGGAAGTGGAAATCGAAGGGATTGGGACCCTGAGAAATGAGGTCATTGCTGAGTCAAGGGGAGTGAAGTGAACCCCTGATGCTACAATCTCCGCGCAGGCGGATGACCATTGGCAGGACATAGCGCCGTCGTGCCTACTGTTCCCCAGGCTCCTCGACTTCAGCCTTTCCTCTGGCAAGCTCCCCGGCTGCTGATGGGGATGCCTCCGGCAGCCTGACGCCCCGCAACGAGACCTTGATGGCCCGCCGGCAGCGGGGGCAGTGGGCCGTAAAAAACCGGGGGTGGGGATTGCCGAGTTTGGCCAGCTCGACGGCCACAAACTTCTCATCCAGAGTGAACTTTTGTTTGCAGTTGAAACAGGTAGCTCGTATCATTTTGTTTCATATATACCCCAGAGCCCTCAGCCGCTCTTCGATGAGCCTCTCCTCCTCCCTGGAGTAGGCTCGCTTCGGGGTGGCTTTGGGAATATACCCCATTTCTTCCAATTTGCCAATAACCTTTGCCATGCTTTCTCCGATGGTCTCCTTATCTGTCTCGCACACCACCTCTGGGTTCAAGGGTTCCTCGTAAGGGTCGGAAATGCCGGTAAAGTTGGGGATCTCCCCGGCCAGGGCCTTTTTGTAAAGACCCTTTGCGTCGCGCTGGATTAGCACCTCCAGGGGACATTTGCAGTAGACCTCCACAAAGTTGCCGATCTCGGCCCGGGACCAGGCCCGCACTTCCCGATAGGGCGAGATGAAAGAACAGAGCACTGCCACCCCATTGCGGGTCAACAGCTTGGCGACAAAGGTCACCCGCTCGATGTTTTTGGTGCGGTCTTCCTTGCTGAAACCCAGGTCTTTGGTCAGGTGCTGGCGCACGATGTCGCCATCCAGCCGCTCGACTTTCAGGCCCCGTGCCCGGAGTTCATCCTCTAGGACCAAGGCCAAAGCCGTTTTCCCTGAACCGGAGAGACCGGTAAACCACACGGTGAAGCCTTTTTGTTCCACAGATGTATGGCTCCCTCCATTGGACCAGCCGTCACGGCCCCCTAGCTTTGCCGGGGGCTTCACTTTTCACTCCTCAAGTTTTACGCTTTACTCATCACTCCCGATCACCTTCCCCTCCATATCCGCCGGCACCGGCAGGCCCATGAGGTCCAGCACCGTAGGAGCGACGTCCATCAGTTGCAGCCCCTCCAGTTTGCGCCCCCCATGCCCGCTGTAATGGGGATTGTACATAATGAAGATGCCGTTGACGGCGTGATTGGCATCGTCAGGGCCGGTGTCGTTCTCAAAGGTGTGAATGCAGTTCAGGCCCACACTGCCCACGGCGCGCCAGTCCAGGTCGCCGAAGTAGACGATGAGGTCGGGGGGATGTTGCGGCACTCAGGGTAGACATCCTGAGGCTTGATGACCCTGGTGCCGATGGGATTGCCTTTCTCGTCGGTCAGGGCAGTCAGTTTGGCTGCCAGTTCGTCCCGCACCCGCTCGTAGTGTTGGGGCTTGATGATGCCCTCGGGCTCACGCCCCTGAACGTTCAGGAAGATGCGACTGTAGTAGCCCCCCTCTCCCCAGGCTCTGGTCTTTTTCCAGTTGACTTCGGCCTTGGCCAGGGGGATGATCCCTTCAGGCTTTTCCTTCAACTTCAGATAACCTTCCTTGATCAGCCACTCGTTGACGCAGATGCCGCCGTCCATCTTCTTCGCGCCGTGGTCCGAGACGACCATGACCACGGTGTTGTCGTCCAGGCTCTCCAGGATCTCTCCGATTTCCTCGTCCAGGTATTTGTAGTAGTCTCTGGTGGCGTTGGCGTAGGGGGAGCCGGGCTGGTATTTGGGATGCTGGGGGTCGAAGTACTTCCAGAAACCATGATGGATGCGGTCGAGGCCGATCTCCACCATCATGAAGAAGTCCCATTCCTTCTCGCGGAGGAGATGCTTGACCACCTTGAACCGCTTTTCGGTCATGAGGTGAATTTGACGCAGCAGCCAATCCTTGTCTTCGGTGCGAAAGTTCTCCACGTCCAGCATGTACTCCCCCACCAGGCTCTCCACTTCTTCTCTGAGTCCGGCCGGGTAGGTGTACTGGCTCTTGGTGCTGGGGGTAAGGAAGCAGGTGATCATGTAGCCGTTGACAGGCTTGGGCGGGTAGGTTTGGGGCACACCGACCAGAATGACATTCTTGTTGGCCCGCGAGAGGATATCCCACACCGTGTCTTCGGTCACGTCTCTGGAAGTGGCAATGGTCATGCGGTCGTAGGAGTAATCGGCCCGGTTGCGGAAGCCGTAGAAGCCCAGCCGCCCCGGGTTCTTGCTGGTCATCATGGAGGTCCAGGCGGGTACGGTGATAGGAGGGATGCTGCTTTCCAGTTCGCCGTAGACGCCGTTTTCCATGAGCCGTTTCAGGTTGGGCAACTCGTCGCGCCATTGGTCGAAGACCAGTTGTGGGGTAGCGCAATCCAATCCGATGATCAACACTTTCTTGTCCATAGCTTTCTTCTGTCCTTTCTTCCGGCCGACCATCCCTTCTATCAGGACTGCTGCCACCTCGGGGCGGGTGAACTCTGGCGGGGGCGCTTCTCCCCTGGAGAGCATCTCCCGCACCTGGGTGCCGCTCAGAGCGACGTGATAGGAAGAGTCGTGAGGACAGGTCTTGGCTGAGACCATGCCCCCGCACTTGCGGCACCAGAAGGTGTGCTCGAAGAAGAGGGGGGTGATACCCAACTCCTGGGGCGCGAATTCGTCAAAGATGCGTTGAGCGTCGTAAGTGCCGTAGTAGTTGCCCACCCCGGCGTGGTCGCGCCCGACGATAAAGTGCGTGCAACCGTAGTTCTTACGGGCGATGGCGTGAAAAATGGCCTCGCGGGGACCGGCGTAGCGCATGGCCGCCGGAAAGACGCCCAGGATGACCCGGTCGGGTGGGTAATAGTCGCGCAGCAGGCTCTGATAGCTTTTCATGCGCATCTCGGCCGGGATGTCGTCTTGCTTGGTCTCTCCCACCAGGGGGTGCAGAAAGAGGCCATCCACGATCTCCAGAGCCGTTTTCTGGATGTACTCGTGGGCGCGGTGGATGGGGTTGCGAGTCTGGAAACCCACTACGTGCCGCCATCCTCGTTGGGCGAACATGCGCCTTGTCTGGGCCGGGTCGTGGCGGAATTCAGGGAAGGGCCGATTCCGGGGCCGGTTCAGCAGGTAGATGTCGCCGCCCAGGAGGACTTCACCCTGAGCGTAGAGCCGGGCCACGCCCGGATGGGCGTCTTCGGTCGTGCGGTAGACCTGGGCGGCCTCGCGTTCTTTGTCGTAGGTGAACTTTTCCGCCAATTGTAGTATGCCCAGGATGTGGCCATCCCCTTCCACCAGGGCCACTTCTTCTCCTTCCCGCAGCTCGTCGGCCTGCTGGCAGGAGACGGCCAGGGTGATGGGGATGGTCCACACCAGGCCGTTGGACAGACGCATGTCTTCCACCACACTGCGATAGTCGGCCTGGGTCATAAAGCCCGTCAGAGGGCTGAAGGCTCCCACGGCGATGAGTTCCAGATCAGAGATGGCCGTAGGACCCAGCGGGATTTTCTTCAGACTGGTTGCCTTCTCCAGGGCGGCCTCTCGTACCACGCCCCTCAGGACCCGGTCCACTAATGCGCCCCCGTGAGGGGTAATGCTATAGGCAGCTTCCGTTGTACTCACTTTCTACCTCCGGTGATGGCTGCACAAAGAAAGTGCCCTTTCAAGGGCAATGATACTATACCACGCTCTATCTCTTGCGTTAAACGGTAAAATCACAGGATGGTGTACATCCTACTGTGATGGTATGTCGGTAAGATTGGCCGGACCGTCAAGCACCAGGCGCAACTTGTTGAGGACATTACGCCCCAGGACAATCTCGTCTCCCTGTTCATCGCCGACTACAAAAACGCCTGGCAGTCTCAGGTTGTCCAGTTCGAGGTCTACCACAAACAATTGAGCAGAACGCCATTCCCCCCAATGGCTGCGGATGCGAGTGTCCGTGAGGGCGGGAGCGAATATCTGCCGAAGATAGGCGATGGGAACCAGAGAGCCATCGGAGCCAGTGTCCAATAAGGCATTCTTTGGAGCGGTACGCAGCCCTTCTTCACTGTTGTAGAGAATTACTCGGGCTACCGGAAAGGGAGGCTGATAACTGGTGTCGTAGGGATATTTCATGGATTGGCCTTCTCCGTGCGAAAGCCGTGGCGGGCCAGAGGCCGTTCGGCGGTGTCTTCTACCAGTGTTATCATCACAGGCGTGCGTTCAAAGCGCTGGCGTATGCGCTGGTGCAATGTTTGGAAGTCAGCATCGTGATCCACCACCTGGCCGTCGTGCATGGCAATGTATTGACCCAGGTATTGGGTTTTCAGTTCGGCGTGTCGCTGACGGTAGATCTTGCTCTCCTCAGAGATTTTGCGACGGTCCAGTTCCCAAAGGTAACGACGGACAGCCTCGGTGAGTATTTCGCTAATGCTGACCTTGTGCTCCAGAGCGGCTTCTTCCACGCGTCTATACAATTCAGATTCAACGGCTACTGTTGGCATACGTCCTGCTCCTTGTATTCCGGGTCACTTTTACCCAGAGCAGCCTCCCGTACCACGCCCCTCAGGACTCGATCTACCAATGCGCCTCCATGAGGGGCAATGCCATAGGTAGTTTCTGTTGTACTCACTTTCTACCTCCGGTGATGGCTGCCAAAGTGCCCTTTCAAGGGCGATGATACTATACCACATTTGGCTTTCGTGTCCTTCGTGGAGTACTTTAGGGCGATGATACTATACCACACTTTGGCTCCTGCGTCAAACGATATCAATTATCAGTGTACTCCCAAAAGGCAGGAACCTGGTTAGAAAAAGGTTGAAAGAGAGGGCCTTATCAACTGCACCAGCCCCGCGAATAGCCCTAAATAAACGACAAAGACGGCTACGTAAAAGACCTTGCTGCCCCAAAGGAAGGGCCTGTGCTCAACCACAC
>JBBIJG010000081.1:0-1936 GCA_037446095.1 Caldilineae bacterium | reverse complement strand
AAATCTCTTTGTGTAATAGGCTCTAAAGGCCAGATCGCCGTCAATGGCTGAGCCGTCAATAGACATCACACCTTCGGGGTAGACATTTCCAGCCTGGTATCGGACCAGGAGTGGATCGTCGGCCGGCGACTGAGGGGATTCGACCCAGAAGTAGAACCTCTTTCCGGCAGAATCGAGAATAGGCGGGAAAGAGAAAGATTGGTAGACGTAAGGCCGGCGGACCAGGGTTGTCACGTCTTCCAGGTAGGAGGCATTGATAGTTGCAGTGGCCAGGTCAGCCGTGGCTTTCGCTTCTTCCCTCAAGTGAAAAACAACCGGAGAGCGGTTTGTTCGCCCCTTTCGGGCCAGGAGAAGGGCAACGCGACACAGGCCCGGCCGGGAGGCCACGAAGCTCTGGCTGACCTTCAGGGGGCCGTGAAATTCAAGCATTTCGTTGAAGAGGGGTTGGCTAGTCTGTGAGAGGTCCTGCCTTTCCAGGATCGCCAGAGCCAGCAGGACCAGAGAGATGGTGAGGGCAGCCCACTCCAGGAGCCAGCACCTTCTACCTGGTTTCCTCATTTTGACCGTCTCCCTCAGCCGTAGAAATAAGGGATGATGTAGCAGCACAACGAGACCGAATCGAGCACGAACATGCCCAGCACGAGGGCCAGCGGGAAGAGGCGGCGGTGCCGGGCGGGCACCCATTCTCGTAGGCCCAGGGTGAAGAGTATGGTCAGGGGGATCAAGGCTGGAAAGAGATAGCGACCTTGCTGATGGATGCCGCTGACGATTATCAGGCCGAAAGTCTGAGTGAGGATGAGGACAACAGCCAAAACGAACATCAGCAGGGCTCTCCTCTGCCAGACTTCAAGAGGCTCCAGCCTCCTCACCACGCGAATGGCGAAAAAGCCCAGGCCGCAGAGAGCCAGGAGACTGAAGAAGGCCAGGGCCGCGTACCAGCCCAAATCCAGCGGGACATTCATCCAGCCAAAGTTGGCCCAGAAGCTGGCGAAGGTGAGTAGGAAGGACAAGGCATAGGTTCTGTGGCTGATAGCTGATGGCTGATAGCTGATAGCAAATGGCGAATTGAGGATCAGAGCGTAGAGGCCCAACCCGATGGCGGTTACGATGAGGGGCCAGACGCACCATTGCCGCTGCCTCGCTTTGAGGTGATAGAGCAGCAGAGTGAGCACAGCGATAGGGATGGCGAAGGTTGTGGTCCGCTTGGTGAGCAGGCCAGAAGCCAGGAGGCAGGCGAGGCCCACGACCCTTCGCCATGAAAATCCCTCGCTTAGAATCCTGAGCAGGGAGTAGATCACCAATGAGGCCAACACCTCCGCCAGGCTGTCATTGTTGACGGAACCGGTGATGAAAGTGTGCATAGACAGGAAGGCGACGAAGGCAGGTACGCTCAATTGCCAGGAGGCATCTTCTGGAAAAAGGGCCCGCGCTGTCAGATAGGCCACCAGCACGGTCAGGGTGCCCAACAATACCGACCCCAGACGCAAGATGTAGAGCTGGGTGACCAGATCGCAGCGGGAGAAAGGGGTCAAGAAGAGAGCACCGAGAAGGTAGTAAAGGGGCGGATGGCCAACAGCGGCGCGGTACTTCTCTTTCAATGCCGGGGGGGCGAGGGTGTGGGCGCGGCGCGTCCAGAAGCCGTGCTCCTGCATGGAAGCATAGACCTGGGTCGGGAGCCATTCTTCGGTGGCAACATCCTGCCTGGTGGGAAGGCGATGATAATGAAGCAGGAAGGCGGCGTACTGGAAATGGCCCGGCTCATCGGGAGCTTGCCAGGGTGGGGTGATGGCGCTGTAGAGGACGCCCCGGATAAGGCTGAGGGCCAGGAGCAGGGCTAATATCCTGGCTCTGTGATCCCAAATATTAATTCTCAAATCAGGGACTGATCGTTCGCTCATTTCTTGTGCAAAAAGCGAAATTGGGGTAAGCTTCTGCC
>JBBIJG010000080.1:0-8733 GCA_037446095.1 Caldilineae bacterium | reverse complement strand
GTCAACACGGCAATGTGCTCAAATTGTCCTTCAATCACAGCCCGGGTAATCTCGGCCAGTAGGTTGCTCATGGTCTCCTTTGCCTCGATTCATGTCACGGCCATTTCCCTCGCCGGCCCATAGTACAGAGATGGCTTCCTGTACGCCCACCGCTTTTCTGTGATTATATCACGAGAGAGCCTACATGACAAGAAGACCAGAATGTGGTATAATCCCTTAAAGGGACCACCCGTCCGATGGAGGGTAAGGAGTGAAAGTCGAGGCAGAATTGTTGAAGAGGCTGCAGGCAAATCCAGAGGCCGAATTCAGATTGATCGTCAGGACCAGGGGAGAGCCTGGCCAATACCTTACTCGTCTTCAGAGTTTAGGCATAGCGGTGCGACGTCAGTTCAGATTGACCCGGTCCCTGGCTCTCACAGCCAGGGCTGCCGCCGCTTTGCGATTGGCTGACGAAGCCTGGGTCGAGAAAATTGAAGAGGACCGGATTGTAAGGACAGCGTAAGACTTGGGGGATACCCCGGCAAAGGCATCCCCTGCCATCCCTATCCAGAAGGAGGAAAACCATGGGCACGGCCAAATTCAGCGAAGCCCTGGCCCAGACCTTAAGAGCCAGCGCTGAGGAGCAAGAAATTCATATTATCGTCAAATACCGCAAGGAAGCGATCGTCCCCCAGGTGGTGATAGCAGGGGTCATGCCTCGACATCGTTACAGGATGATACCCGCCGTAGCCATGAAGGCCAGAGCCAGAGACATCCAGGCTCTCGGCGAAGACCCCAATGTGGAGAAAATTTGGCAGGACCTGCCCGTCCACACCTGCCTGGACGTTTCCCTCCCCCTCATTGGGGTGCCGCGGATCTGGTCCGAAGGAGGTTACCGGGGTCAAGGCATCAAAATCGCTCTCGTGGACACCGGTATTGACCCCGACCACCCCGACTTTGCCGGCCGCATTGCCGCAGGCAAAAGTTTCATTGGCGAGAGCTATGTTGATGACAATGGACATGGTACTCATGTGGCCGGTATTGCTGCCGGGAGTGGCGCGGCAAGCGGAGGCCGCTACATGGGCATCGCCCCAGAAGCCAGCCTGTACATCGCTAAGGTCCTCCAGGCTGATGGTTCGGGCATGATGAGCGACGTTATGGCCGGCATCGAATGGGCCGTGGAGCAGGGGGTGCACGTCCTTGGCCTCTCTCTGGGCGGACCTGCCCCTTGCGATGGCACCGACGCTCTCTCCGAGACCTGCGACGCTGCGGTTGAAGCGGGGGTGGTGGTTTGTGCTGCCGCAGGCAACCAGGGGCCAGGGCCCCGCACCGTGGGCTCACCCGGCTGTGCGCGCCGGGTGATCACCGTCGGCGCTTCCACCGACGACGACATGGTAGCCAGCTTCTCCTCGCGAGGCCCGACCAGCGATAACCGGGTCAAACCGGATATAGTCTTCCCCGGTGTGAACATCATCTCCTGTCGGGCCAAAGGGACGAGCATGGCCCACGTCATTGATGACTATTACACCGAGGCCTCGGGCACCAGCATGGCCACTCCTCATGCTGTGGGGACAGCCGCCCTGCTCTTGCAAGCCAGGCCAGACCTGAAGCCGGATCAAATCAAGGACCTCATGATGGCTACAGCCCGGAACTTGAATCTGGACCTCCATACCCAGGGCGCGGGGCGGGCCGATGCCTACAAGGCTTTTATAGCCATCGCCCCTGCGCCGGAGCCGACACCGACGCCCATGCCAGAGCCGACACCGGCGCCCACACCTCAACCGCCACCCCCACCCACGCCGGAACCCACACCGCCACCTGTCCCTGAACCAACGCCGCCGGGGCCTACCCCAGAACCCACACCGCCACCCGAGCCCCCGTTGGAACGTCGGGGCTGTCGAAAAGCCATTGTACGCCTTTTCACCGGGCACTGACGCCCTTATCCAGGTGTCAGGTCCTTTCGCCTGAATCCAATGCCTGGCACCTTCGGAGGTTCGACCTGAACGGTGACCCACAAATATCAACATGGAGGATGTGCATGAACCCTGTTGCTTTTCAAATCGGTCCGTTTGCCGTGCATTGGTACGGCATCCTCATCGTGGGCGGGGCTTTGCTCGCTGCTTATATTGCCACTTTCGAGGCCAGGCGTCGAGGAGAGAACCCGGATCACGCCTGGGATGCCCTGGCCCTATGCCTGCTCTTTGGCATCATCGGCGCCCGGCTCTATCACGTTTTCTCTGTCCCCGCCGGTTGTACACCAGAGGCCAGCTACCCGTGCGGCTGGTATTGGTACCGGCAGCATCCCATTGATGCCATCGCTTTCTGGCACGGCGGCTACCGAGGGCTGGCCATCTATGGCGCAGTGGCCGGTGGCATCTTGGCCCTCTTTGTCTATACCCGTTATGCCAGGCTCCCTTTCCTGCGCTGGCTGGACATCGCTGCCCCAGGCTTGATTTTGGCTCAGGCCATCGCTCGTTTGGCCAACTACATCAATCAGGAGCTGTACGGCTTCCCTACTGATCTGCCCTGGGGCATTTACATCCCCCTCTCTCACCGTTTGCCCGGCCTCGAAACCTATGAGCGTTTCCACCCGCTCTTCCTCTATGAATCACTATGGAACTTGCTGGGTTTTATCGTATTGATTTATGTGGGCCGTCGCTTCGCGTCCCGCCTCCTGGATGGCGATGTGTTTTTCCTGTATGCCATCTGGTATCCCTTTGGACGCTTTTTCCTCGAGTTCCTGCGCCCAGATGCCTGGAAGATAGATGGCATCGCTACGGCTCAGCTTATCGCTGTGGCATCCATTGTCGTGGCATTGGCTTTCATCATCTACCGACACCGCAGAGCCGGGTTGGTTTCCCGGCCGGCCACGGCGCAGAAAAGCGACGAGGCCACCGAGGTCTCATGAACCATTCGGCTGCCTTATGCAGGCATAACCCCCCATGAAAATCGCTGCCAGGCTGGTCCCGGCGACCTTTGTGAAACGGGATAACCGGTTTCGGGTCACAGTCCAAGTGGAGGGGCACCTGGTCTGGGCTCACCTGCCTAATTCGGGCCGCTTGGGGGAGCTTTTGGTGCCAGGGCGGCGCGTGCTCCTGGCCATCGCTCAGGCTCCGGGCCGGCAGACCTCCTACGACCTCTTGTTGGTTGACCTGGAGGGGACCTTGGTCTCTGTTGACGCCCGAAAGCCTGACTCTCTGCTCTACGAGGCTCTTCAAGCTGGCCGGTTGATGGAATTCGCCGGTTACGCCAAAGTGCAGCGCGAGGTACCCTATGGGCAAAGTCGCCTGGACCTGGTTATGGAGGGAGGGCCGGCCAGCCAGCGATGTTTCATTGAAACCAAATCGGTGACCCTGGTAGAGAAGGGCGTGGCGCTCTTTCCCGATGCCCCCACCCAACGCGGCCGCCGCCATCTGGGTGAGCTGGTGCGGGCCAGGGCAGAAGGCCATCGTGCAGCGGTGGTTTTTGTCGTGCAACGGGACGATGCCCGCTGTTTCTCACCCCACGATGTGGCCGACCCGACCTTTGGCCAGAAGTTGCGAGAAGCGGCCCAGGCGGGTGTGGAGGTCTATGCCTACAAGTGCCGGGTGAATGAGGGAGAAGTGACACTGGATGCCCCTTTGCCTGTAACTGGCCTGGCCGGAAATACCTATAAGGGAGACATATTATGCCCAGAGAATGGATTGCTGACCGTAGGGAAATGGAAACCCTTTTGCAAGAAGCTGAAGTGGGGTGCCTGGCTACGGTAGGACCTGATGGCAGCCCCTACATCACGCCCTTGCATTTTGTCTACCAGCGGGGCAAAATCTATTTCCACTGTGCCTTGGTGGGCCGCAAATTAGACCACATCAGGGCCAACCCTTACGTCTGTTTCGAGGTCCATGAGCTGATCCGGATTGTCCCAAGCCAACGGGCTTGCGAGTTCAGCACACGCTACCGCAGCGTCCTGGTCTTTGGTCGCGCCCGCCCCCTGACGGATGCCGATGAGAAAATCGCCGTCCTCACCGCTTTAGCCGAGAAATACGCTGGCGGGCAGGCGGTGGAGCCACCGCCGCCGGAGAGGGTGAAAGGCACAGAGGTCGTCGAGATCGCCATCGAAGAGATGACGGGCAAACGCCACGTAGATACTCTGCCTTGAGAACGCTCAGGGGAGGTCAGTTTATGCTCAAAACTCACACCTGCGGCGAACTGAGAGCCGAACACGAGGGACAAGAGGTCACCCTGGCCGGTTGGGTGCACCGACACCGGGATCACGGCGGCCTGATCTTCATTGATCTACGGGACCGGGAAGGGATCACCCAGGTGGTCTTTAACCCTGAAATTTCAGCGGAGGCCCATGCTGTGGCCGCCCAGGTCCGCGTAGAGTATGTGCTTCAGCTCTGGGGCACAGTTCAACGTCGGCCCAAGGGGCTGGAGAATCCGGACCTGGCAACCGGTGAGATCGAGGTGCTGGCCGCCAAGGCGCGGATCCTGAACCGGGCCCTGACGCCACCTTTCTACATCAATAAAGAGGAGGAGGTGGATGAGACCCTGCGTCTTAAGTATCGGTATCTCGACCTGCGCCGCCAGCGGATGCAGAAAAACCTTATCCTGCGCCACAGAGTCGTCAAATTCATCCGTGACTTCCTGGACGAGCGTGGTTTCGTCGAGATCGAGACCCCTATCCTGATCAAGAGCACCCCTGAAGGGGCGCGGGACTACCTGGTGCCCAGTCGGGTCAATCCCGGCCGTTTTTACGCTCTGCCTCAGTCGCCTCAACAACTCAAACAGTTGCTAATGGTGGCGGGCTTCGAAAAGTATTTCCAAATCGCCCGCTGTTTCCGCGACGAGGACTTGCGGGGTGACCGACAGCCAGAACACACCCAGTTGGACATTGAAATGAGTTTTGTTGAGCAGGATGACATATTAAACCTGGTGGAGGACTGTTTTACCGCCCTGGTTCGGGCCGTGACACCTCACAAACGGATCTTCACCCCATTCCCCCGTCTGACTTATGAGGAGGCCATGGCCCGTTATGGCACCGACAAACCCGACCTGCGCTTCGGGCTCGAATTGGTGGAACTGTCCGATGTCGTAGCCAGGAGTGGATTTAAGGTGTTCAGCGACACGGTAGCGAGCGGTGGAGTGGTCAAGGGGATGGTCGCCCCCGGAGGCGCGGATTACAGCCGCCGCCAACTCGACGAACTGATCGAGCTGGCCCAGAGGCAGGGAGCCAAGGGGCTGGTCACCCTGGCCGTAACGGAAGAGGGGAGCAAATCGTCCATCGCCAGGCACCTGACAGAAGAGGAAATCTCGGCCATGATGGAAAGGGCCGGAGCCAGGGTGGGTGACCTGTTGTTGGTCGTGGCTGACCAACCCCCGGTGGTGGCCCGGACCCTTGATGCCCTGCGGCGGGAACTGGGGCGTCGCCTGGGCTTAATCCAGCCCGACTTGCTGGCCTTCGTCTGGGTGGTGGACTTTCCCTTGTTCAAATGGGATGAAGAATTACAACGTTGGGATGCCGAACATCACCCTTTCACCATGCCTAAGGAGGATGATCTCCCCTTGCTGGAACGTGACCCCGGTGCAGTGCGGGCCAACTGCTATGACTTGGTCTGTAACGGCTATGAGTTGGCCAGCGGCAGCATCCGTATTCACTGCCGCGACATCCAGGAAAAAGTGTTCACGCTGCTGGGCTATTCGCCCGCAGAAACCAGGGCCCGTTTCGGCCACATGCTGGAAGCCTTTGAATACGGAGCTCCTCCCCATGGGGGCATCGCGCCCGGGATTGACCGGCTGGTGATGCTCCTGGCGGACGAGCCCAACATCCGCGAAGTGATGGCTTTTCCAAAAACCCAGAGCGCGGTAGACCTGATGACCGGCGCCCCTTCTCCAGTGACGGAAGAACAATTAGCCGAGTTGCATCTAAAGTTGGTTGAATCATAGACCAGAGGCCGCGCAGTGGCGGATTTGCCTTTTTGCCCATTTTGTGCTAATATATAAACGAGTACCCTGCTGTGTCCGTGATGCAGCTTGTAGTTTTGAGCCAACACCTATAAAAAGGGAATTGGAACTCTAGAGGGGATGCGATAGCCTGAAGGGGGTAAGGCTGAACCAATAGGTAGATTCCCACCTGCGCAAGCGGGTTCAAAACCTGAGAGGCACACGGCACGGCGGGGGAACCCCTTTGCATAAAAGCCACCAGCCCAACTGGTGGCTTTTTGATGCCAGAGGGGTCTTGGCAGCCCTTTCTCTCCTCGCCCTGCGAGAGGGTGCTTAGAACCTGTCCGAAAACAGGTGTGGGACAGCCTTTCCAGGCTGTCCGGGCAGGCTAGAAAGCCCGCCCTCCGGGTTCTCGGATGGGCACTTAGCCGCTTTTGGGGCGTGCCCGCCTCCCTCCCTGTGCCACTGTAGGGAAATCCGCCCCAGTGGGGCAGAGAATCGGAACAGCCGGCAGGATTTTTTAGCCCTTGCCCTGATAGGGCAGGGGGCCGGAGGTTAGGTCGTGCCCCACCTCACCGAAAAACCCACCTTATGTAAGGGGGATGGCCTGGGTAAGCTGTTGCCGGTGGGGACTTCGACCTGAATAGATACCAGGGAGGTATCCATGTTGAAGGAGAGAATCTCCGAGGAGATTTATGTTTTCACCAGTGACTTGTACGCCCAAGTTACGGCGGGGGTTATTGTGACCTCCGAAGGGGCTGTGGTCGTTGATACCCTGCCCTTCCCTCAGGAAACAAGACAGCTTCTGGCTTTCATCCGACAGCGGGGGCTCCGGGTTCCCTACGTGGTGAACACCCACAGCCACGCCGACCACACTAACGGCAGCTATTTGTTTGAAGAAGCCAATCTCATCGCCCACCGACGCTGCCGGGAGATCCTCCGCCAGCACGGTGAGAAGGTGCTCGAAGAAGCCAAGGCGGAAACCCCCGAGGTGGCCGAGGTCCGGCTACGTTTGCCCTCCATCACCTTCGACCAGGGGGCGACTTTGCGCCTGGGCAACAGAACCATCCAACTGATACCTCTGCCTGGTCACACCTCTGATTCCATCGGAGTCTACGTTGAGGAAGAGAGGGTACTGTTTGCTGGTGATGCGGTGATGCCTGTGCCCTACATTGTGGGCGGGGATCGGGTTGCCCTGATGGACTCTTTGCGCCTGATTAGCCAGTTGGGCCTGGAAAACATCGTGCAGGGGCATGGCGAGGTCATCCTGCGAGGCGAGATTGAGGAGGTCCTTGAAACCAGCATCCGCTATCTGGAAACCATTTATGAGAAGGTAAAAGAAGCAGTAGAAGCCGGAGCCACTCCCGAAGCCGTCGTCGAGATTGACATCGAGCAGTGCGGCAAATCTCGTATCCCTTTAAATGGCCTGGTCCAGCAGTTGCATGAGGCCAATCTCCTCTACCTTTACGAGGTGATGACGGGCCAGGTTAAACAAGGGTCGGGAATGATCATTTGATGTGACCCTTCATCCGAGGAGATCCGATGCGCCCGTCCTCATCTGCCTGGAAGAGATATTTGCTGGCCCCTGGCCTGTATGCTCTTCTGGCCCTCATCCTGACCTATCCCCTGGCTCTGCATTTCACCACCCATGTGCCCGGTGACGGAGGCGATGACCCGGCCCTGGCCTGGAATCTGTGGTGGGTGAAATACGCCCTGCTTGACCTGGGCACCGACCCGTTCCACTGCGGCTACATGTTCCACCCTATTGGCATCAACCTCGCTTTCTATACCCTCACCGTGCTCAACGCGCTGCTCTCCATTCCTTTCCAGGTAATCTGGGGCCTGGTGCCGGCCAGCAATATCGTTCTCCTCTCCTCCTTCGTGCTGGGTGGCTACGGCGCTTTCCTGCTGGTCAGACATCTCCTGGCCGAGAGAAACTCCCTTGGTACCCCCTTCGTGGCTGGACTCGTCTACGCCTTCTCTTCCAGCAAACTCTTCTATGCTTCCCTGGGACAGTTCAACGTTGCCAGTTCGCAGTGGATCCCCTTTTGTGTGCTCTTTTTGTTCAAGATGCAGAAGCGGCCAGAGCGACTGCGCTACCCTTTGCTGGCTGCCCTGTTCCTCCTCTTCCAGGCCTGGGCCGAGATGACCTACGCCTCGTTCCTACTCGTGTTTGCCGCTCTCTTCACCGTCTATGCGCTGCTCAGGAGCAGCGGGAAAAATCAATTTCTGCGCAACCTGATCCTGATGGGACTCCTCTTCGCCGCCGGTCTTGCACCCATCCTCCTGGCCATGATCCCTGACCTGCTGGCCGAAGGCGACTTCTTTGTCCAGGGCTCGGGTTTCGCCGAGGTCTTCTCGGCCGATCTGGTGGGCTTCCTGGTGCCTACCCAACTGCACCCCTGGTTGGGCTTTCTGGTCAAAGGTTTTGCTTTTCCTCACGACAAAGGTCAACACCTCTTTCTCGGCTACACGGTTCTGGCCCTGGGGCTATGGGCGCTCGGGGGACTGCGCCGGGACCCGGTGGTGCGCTTTTGGGCTATCGCTGCCGGCCTCTTCTTCCTTCTCTGCCTGGGGCCATCCTTGCGCGTAAACGGGGCCGACACCGGCCTGCCGCTGCCTTTCCTGTTGATGCAGCCGTTGCCCTTTTTCAAAGGCAACCGCTACCCCAGCCGCTACAGCGTGCTGTTGGTGCTCTCGCTGGCTGTGCTGGTCGGCTATGCGGTGTCCCGCATCTCTGAGAGATTGAATGTGAGATTCGAGCTTCGAGATTCAAGATCCCCTCTGCCCTCCGCCCTCTGCCCTCTGCTATTCGCTGCCTTGTTTACTTTT
>JBBIJG010000079.1:0-8735 GCA_037446095.1 Caldilineae bacterium | reverse complement strand
GCTGCTTCCAGCCGCTCTATCCGCCCTTCGCTGCGGGCCTGGGCCGCCGCCAGGTCTTGAAGGGCAACTCGCACTTCATCAAAGTCTCGTCGGGTGACGGTCAACTCTTCCATCCGCTCGTCTACTGCTTTGCGAGAGACGGCGACGATGATTTCGTGGAGCGCCGGACTGATCTCCATCGCCAGATGCACCTCCCTTTCAGTCTGATCCCTGCCGTTGGCGCCGTTCACCGCACCAATTCGATGCCCAGTTCCTGGCAGCGCTGCCAGACATCGGGCTCGGGCGCCAGGGTGATGAACACGCCACGCACTGTCTTATCGGGGCTCAGGGGTCGCAGCAGCTCGACCTTGTCTGCAAAATAGTCCACGTCGTCTACTTCGGCTGCACTTTTGACCTCAAAGGCCAGGTATTCGCCATTGGTCACCACCAGCTCTATCTCTTTCTGGCGGCCGCGAGGGAAGACCTGGCCTTCGGTGTCTACGATCTTCTGGCGCAGGCGAATGCTTTCAGAGCGGATATCCGGGCGCTTGAGAATCACCCGCAAAGCAGCGGTGACCACACCCTCCAGATTGCGTCCGGTATCGTCCAGCAATGTCGAACGCATTGCTCCTGCCTTTCCATCCAGCAGTGAACCCGGTGTGATTCTATATTACCATTGCTTCCGAGGAAAGTCAAGCCCCTCCCTTCTCGTAAGGGGCGGCGGCGAAGCTGCCACCCCGAAATCCTTCCCTTTCCTGGAGAGTGTACCGCACTCGCTGGCTTCCTGAGAAAGGACGTATCCCCTCTAGTCTCCCTTGAGATTTTTCTTGTCCTATGGTATACTGTCAGAGCGAATGGTGTTAAGACGTGGCGCAAGAGGGTAGTGGCGAAAGGAGGGACCAATGCTGATTACGGGCGGGACTCTGCTCACTTTTGGTCAGGCCAATGCAGTCATAACAGATGGTGCGCTTCTCATCCAGGGCGAACGCATCGCCGATCTGGGACCGACGGCGGAGCTGATGGCCAGATACCCTGACGAAGAACGGCTGGACGCCCAGGGCAAGCTGGTCATGCCTGGGCTGATCTGTGCCCACACCCATTTCTACGGCGCTTTCGCCCGGGGCATGGCCATCCCTGGCCAAGCACCGCAGAACTTCCCTGAGATTCTGGAGAGGCTGTGGTGGCGGCTGGACAAAGCCCTCTGGTCGGATGACGTCCGCTACAGTGCTCTGGTGTGCCTGATTGACGCCATTCGCCACGGCACGACCACCCTCATTGACCACCACGCCTCGCCCAATGTCATCGCCGGTTCGCTGGACATCATCGCCGAAGCTACCCTTCAGGCCGGGGTGCGAGCCTGTCTGTGTTACGAGGTCACCGACCGCGATGGCCTGGACAAGGCCAGGGCCGGCATCGCCGAGAACGCCCATTTCATCGCCGAGGCCCGGAAGAGGGCCAGCCCGTTGCTGGCTGGCACCTTTGGCCTGCACGCTTCGCTGACCCTGTCTGATGAGACATTGAGGGAGTGCGTCGCAGCGGCCGGAGATTTGGACGTTGGCTTCCACATCCATGTGGCCGAGGACCAGGCCGACGTCCGGGATAGCCTCAAAAAGTCTGGCCTGCGGGTGGTGGAGCGGCTGAATAAGCTGGGCATCCTGGGTCCCAAAACCATCGCCGCCCATTGCGTGCACGTGGACGCCTACGAGGTAGACACCCTGCGTGAGACGGGCACGCGGGTGGTGCACAACCCCCGCTCCAACATGAACAACGCCGTAGGCACAGCCGACGTATTGACCATGCTTCAGCGCGGCATCGAGGTGGGCCTGGGCAACGACGGCTTTTCCAACAACATGTTCGCCGAAATGCACGTCGCCTACCTGGTGCACAAGCTCAGCAAGAGCGATCCGCGGGCGATGGGTGCTGACCAGGTCATGCGGATGGCCTTTGCCCACAACGCCCACACGGCCGGGCTGTTCTTCCCCGGCCCGCTGGGCGAGCTCTCCGTAGGAGCTCTGGCCGACATTATTCTGGTGGATTACGTGCCCACCACGCCGTTGACCGAAGACAACTTTCCCTGGCATATCATCTTTGGCGTGGATGGCACAGGGGTGGATACGACCATTGTCGGCGGTCGGGTGTTGATGCATAGCAGGGAACTTTTGACCCTGGACGAGGAAGAAATCTGCGCCAGGTCGCGAGAGTTGGCCGGTAAGCTCTGGCGGAGGTTATAGGGAGTGCGGAGGAGCCCCCTTTGCCTCAGAGCAACATAAACAGGACGACGGTTGCAAAGGCAAGATTAGCACCCTGAGTAGGCCGAAACTGCGTCCCGAGCGTAGTCGAAGGGCGAAGCGGAGGCCGTACCGAAGGGTGCGGGTTGTGACCATAAGCGAGGATTAGGGAAGGGCTGCACCCTTCGATACGCTATTTGTAACCACTCAGCCGTCCCTCCTGCGCAAGTTACGATGGACAGCATTTGCAGGTTTGGGCTCCCAAAAGGCTCCCGCTCGCGCTGGATTTGCAATCCGGCGGCTCGGCGGCTGGATTACAAATCCAGCCGGAGCAGGGGTGAGTAGCATTTGCAGGTTTGGGCTCCCAAAAGGCTCCCTCCCGCGCTGGTTTGCAATCCGGCGGCCCGGCGGCTGGATTACGAATCCAGCCGGAGCAGGAGTGAGTAGGCCCAGGGCTAGCGGAAAGCTGCTATTCACAGGCCTTTAAGGAAAGGAAGGAAACTATGGTAAGGAATATCTGGAATCGTCTCAGCGGCCCCGTGAAGATCGGCATCTTCTTCGGCGGTCTGGCTATCGTGATGGCCGTGGTAGGGTTGGTCAAGGGCTCGGCCACCGCCCCACTCACCGCCCGCTCGCTCATCATGGCCATCATTATCTCCGGCGGCACCTGGGGGTTGGTCAGTTGGGCTATTGCCACCGCTGCGGTGGATGTGGAACGGGATGTAGCCGAGGCGGAAAAAGCTGAAGACAATGAGGTCTGAAAGCCTGAAAAAGACTTCAACCCAATTTGACCCCGGCCTGCTCCTGGTCTTACTGCTCCTTAGCTTTGCCATCTCTCCGCTGCTCCGCTCGGGCCTGCCCAGCATGGCTGACGTGCCTATTCACCTCTATCGCCTGGCCGAACTGGACCGCTGCTGGCAGGACGGGGTCTACTACCCCCGCTGGGCCCCCAATTTGGCCTTCGGTTACGGTTACCCCATCTTCCATTTCGCCCCACCCTTGCCCTATTTCATCGCCCAACTGTTCCACGTCTTGGGCGCCGATCTGGAGACGGCGATCAAGCTGCTGGCCGTGCTTTGCTTTCTCCTCTACGGTCTGGGGATGTACCTCTTCGCCCGGGAAGTCCTGGGAGCCCAAGCCGCTTTGCTGGCTGCGGCAGCTTATGTTTACACTCCCTTCCGCTTCCGTGAGGCCCTTATCTATGGCGGCAATTACCCCCAAATTCTGGCCATGGCCCTCTACCCCTGGATTCTATGGGCCTTTCACAAAATGATCGCTCAGCATAGACCCCAATACATTGCTGCTGGAGCCATCGCTTACGCCAGCCTGATGCTCAGCCACAATTTTCATGCTCTGGTCTTCACCCCCTTCCTGGTAGCCTATGCCCTTTATCTGATGGGGATTACAAAAGCATGGAGTAGAGCCAGGGAGGCAGGCCTGGCTTTGGTTCTGGGCCTGAGCCTGAGCGCTTTCTTCTGGGTACCCGTCCTCCATGACATGCGCTGGACACCGACCCGCGAGGATTATTACATCAGCCATACCGATTTCCGCCAGCGCTTTTTGAGCCTCAGGGACCTGCTGGCCTGGCCCACACCCTTGGATGCCTCGGCTGACAACCCCTATCTGCCGTTTAGCCTGGGACCGGCCATCGTGGTTCTGGCGGCCATCGGCCTGGCCCCACTGGCTGTAGACGCCGGCTACCAGGTCTGGAAGAGGTGGATTGCACCCGGCCAGCCACCTAACTACCTCATCACCCAACCGTCCAAGGTGAAATGGCACCTGCTCTTTTTCGCCCTCGTCCTGGCGGCCGGTGTCTTCATGATGTTACCTGCTTCCGCTCCTATATGGGAGAACGTCCCTTTTCTGCCCATCGGGGAACACCCCTGGCGGCTGATGGGTATAGCTAACCTGGCCAGCGCCTTTCTCGCCGGAGCCAGTCCCTACTTTTGGAGCACCATAAGAAGCAACACTTTACGTTTCACATTTCACGCTTTACTCTCCGTAGTGATTGTCATTCTCTCGGTGGCCGTCTACCTTTACCCTCCTAAGCCCTTCATTGAATATGACAACCCTTCGCTGCCAGACTACTTCCGCTATGAGCTGAGCACTCAGACCATGGGTACCACGGTGATCGGTGAGTATATGCCCGTTTGGGCTACAGAGATACCGACCACTTCACCCTTGATGCCGACCTATCTGTCCGGGCAACCGGTGGAGAAATTGAACCGCCAGAAACTGCCAGGCTCGGTGAAGGCTCAGTTGCTGGAACACACTGTGGTCTCTGACCGCTACCGCTTCAACAGTGAGCAGCCTTTTACAGCCCATTTTCACACTTTTTACTTCCCTGCCTGGAGGGCCTACCTGGACGGTCAGCCGACCCAGATCCAGATCGCCGCCCCCTTTGCTCTGCTAGCCGTGCCCGTCCCGGCCGGAGAGCACGAGCTATTGCTGCGTTTTGAGAACCTGCCCCTTTGGACAGCCATGAACGCTCTGTCGGGGGTTTCTTTGCTGGCGGTGCTGGCAGTGGGGATTCTCCAATGGCGGAAACGCAGAACGACGACCGGCGCTGAGGCGGCTCACCTGGGGGCCTTTGCCCGGTGCGGACAACCCTCGCCAGGGTTTCCAGGTGCTTTCTCTCGTCGCCAAGCTCTGATATGGGGGGGCGTCCTTTTGGGGCTTTTCCTGGCCAAGGTGCTGGTCGTTGACCCTCACACGACCTGGTTTCGGCGGCGTTCGCCTGTGGGTCAGGTGGTCGGAGTCCAACAGCCGGCCCGTGTCAACCTGGATAACAAGGTCCTTTTCCTGGGCTATGACCTGAGCAGCGGCGACACGGTGCGCCAGGGTGGAGACTTGCATGTGCGGCTCTATTGGTTGGCCCTGCAACCTTTGGATGCCAATTATAGCAGCTTTCTCCACCTGGACGCTCCGCCGGACTATACCACCTGGGCCACTTCAGACAATGTGCACCCGGGGGACCCCCAGGCCGTAACGGTTCTCCCCAGTTCCCACTGGCAGACCTCGCTCTACGTCCGGGACGAGCATCGTCTGAAAGTGCCGCCGGACATCCCGCCCGTGCAATACTTGCTGCGGGTGGGGTTGTACGATCAGAGCACGGGCAAGCGACTTAAGGTACTGGCCGATGAGCGGAATGCCGCCGGCGACAGTATCACCTTACAGCCAGTTCGAGTGCTCCGGGCCCACCCCCTGAGTCCGCACCAGTTGTCCCACCGGGTAGACTACACCCTGGGAAAGCAAATCGAGCTGGTGGGCTACGAGCTGGAGGCTGCGGATTGCGGAGTGCGAGCTGCGGAGTGCGGGTTGACTCTTTACTGGCGTGCCAAAGCCGCGGTGGAAAAAGATTACACGGTTTTCGTGCACCTGGTGGATCAGGAAGGCAGGCTGTGGGGACAGGGCGATGGTGTTCCGGTGGGGGGCATGTATCCCACCTCAGCCTGGCTGCCAGGCCAGTTGGTCGAAGACAGGCATATGATCCAGGTCGCCCCAGATGTTCCTTCGGGCTCCTACCAGGTGCGGGTCGGATTGTACGACCCGCTTACCCTGGAGCGGCTGGAAGCCGTTGGCCCCGAAGGTCTGGTTCCCGACGGGGCCATTGTCTTGGAACCCGTCTTGGTGTGGGAGGCAGAGGGCAAACGCGAATCTGCGCCTCTGTGATAAGCCCTACATAAGGAAGTCGAAGAGATACCCCAAACTTACCGCGCCGGCGAGCACGAAAGCCATGTAGAGGGCCAGGGCCTGTCGGCTCAGAACGGTGGCCAGAGCGGCCAGGGCCGTGATGCGGGTAGCTGGTCCGACCAGAAAGAAAGCCAGGGCTGCCCCCCGGCTCATACCTTCCCTCAGCAAGACCTTGATCCAGGGGATGGCGCCACCGCCGCAGGCGTAGAAGGGCACGCCCAGGGAGCCGGCGACCAGCACCGAATACCAGTGCTCCTCGCCCAGGAGCTTGACGATCCAGGCCGATGGCACAAAGACCTCGATAGTCGCTGCGATAATGATCCCTACCACAAAGTACAGGCCCACCGATTCGGTCAGATTGACCACTTGAGAAAGGAATCCTGACCAGGAGAAAAGACCATCCGTTATGGAAGGCTTCTGCTCATTTGAGGCAGGGTTGGCAGCGAGAGTGTGTCGGTTAAGCAAGGTCTGGGGAGGCCAACGGCCAGCTATCAGGCCGACGGTCAGGCTCAGGATAACCGCACTCAAAAGTTGGGCCAGGGCCATCTCCGGACCCAGACCGCCCAACATGAGGACAAACAGTTGGGGGTTCATCAAGGATGAAGCGACCAGAAAAGTGAGGAGAGGGGCAGGTGAGATTCCGTGCCGGAGCAATTGGACCAGGACAGGCACCGTGCCGTAGGTGCAGAGGGGAGAGGCAGCTCCCACCAGAGCAGCCAGCGCCGGGTTGGCCCTATTCCCGCTGAAGAGCTGCTGCAGTTTATGGGAGGGGATGGCCTGGTCCAGCCAGGCGGCCAGGAGGATGCCCATGGCCAGATAATACCACAGTTGGCCGATGAGCCTCCAACTGCCCAGCATGACGGCTACCCCTTTGGAAAGAAAATCGGCGGGCATAGGCTTACCAACGGTAGTTCTTGAAGATGGGGAACAGGATGATTCGGTAGAGTTGCTCCACGTAAATGAGTTTCACGTCCACTGTCTGAGGGTTGCCCTGCACCGTCGCTTGCGTCGTGCTGATAACGGCCTGGGCGTTGTAGGTACCATAGGTGACCGTCTTGCTCGCCGAGAGGGAGAAGCTGCCGGGTGAACCCTGGGCTGCCATGCCGGAGAGAGGCGCAGCCGTCAGCCAGGTTGCGGTAGGAGGTGAGATGGTAACCGTCCAGGTGATGGGCTCACAGCCGGTGCTGAGCACGCTCACAGTCTGCGAAGCAGGTATGGGGTCTGTGGTGTCGTCGGCCAGAAAAGCAACGCTCTGGGGACTGGCTCCCAGGTCGGGTGCACAGAGGGCTGCCCGGGCGTCAATCCGCCCGTGGCCGTAGTACGGGTCCCAGCCGGGCGTTCCCAGGTCCACAGCCGTCATTTCTGTGCGGCTTTCAACCTGGTCGTTGATGTAGCCGGGGTAGGTGGACCAGATCAGCGCGGCCAGGCCCGCCACGTGCGGGGCGGCCATCGAGGTGCCATTCATATAGGTGTAGCCGCCACCGCGATAGGTGCTGTAGATGCTAACGCCCGGCGCCGCCACATCCACCTCGGGGCCATAGTTGGAGAACCAGGCCCGCTGGTCATTGCTATCGGTGGCAGCCACGGCAAAGGCTTCTGCGTATCTGGCCGGGTACAGTACCGAACCGTTGCCATTATTGCCCGTAGCGGCCACGATGACACAGCCTGCGTTGTGAGCATAGATCACCGCCTCATGTAATGTCTGAGAGTCATAGTCTCCGCCCAGACTCAGGTTGATGATTTTGGCCCCATGGTTGGCGGCGTAGGTCACGGCGCTGGCCACGTTGGCGTAGGTCCCATTGCCTCCGGCATCCAGCACCTTGAGGGCCATGAGTCGCGCTCCCCAAGAGACCCCCGCCACGCCCGTACTGTTGTTTGTCTTGGCGGCAGCAATGCCGGCCACGTGGGTGCCGTGACCATGGTCGTCATCCGGGACCCAGTCGCCATTGACGTAGTCATAACCCCAGATGATCTTGCCGCTCAAATCCGGGTGGTCCAGGTCAATGCCGGAGTCTACGATGGCAATGATGAGGTCGCTGCTGCCGGTGGTGACATCCCAGGCCTGCGGTGCGCCAATCCTGGTCAGCCCCCACTGGTACGAGAAATAGGGGTCGTTGGGAGTCAGGACGGCGCGGACGATGTAATTCGGCTCGGCGTACTCCACCAGCGGGTTCTGTCGCAAGGCGGCAATGACGGCCAGTTCCTGTCCTTCGGACACGCTCAGTCTGTGGACACCCAGGGCGGGCACTTCGCCCACAGTATGCGCCGCCTGGGCCGAGAGGGCGGCCTGCACACTGACCGGGGAGGCGTCGCGCCTGAACTTGACCAGCACTTCGCCGGGCACGAACGCGCTGCTGGGAGGTGTCGGGCCGGCAGGGGGCTTTTGTTCTGGCTCCACGCCGGGCCAGGCGGCAAAGGCGATCTGAAAGCCCAGCCACAAAGTAGCCATCAAAAGAAGCCCGAGCGTGTTTCTGATAAGGCGTGAGGATAACACTCTTGCTACTCTGAGAATAACGGACACCCCCTAATACTACAAACCGCAGAGAGCAGCAGGGAGGGGTCAGGAAAGGTGCGACGCCCTTTCAAGGGCGTCGCACCTACAAAAGCCGCCGGGTTGAGAGGGGCAAAGCCCTTCAGGGCTGGTGTTGTAGCTCGCCGGCGGTGCCCTGAGCTTGTCGAGGGAGCTTCTCTTTCAACATCCGGGCGTTCTGGTGAGAAACCCCCCTCTGTGAAGAAGGGTCATCCGCCTAACGGAGCGCGAAAGGTGGGCTTAGTATTGGTTTGGACTTTGAACAAATCTGTAGTCTTCAATGTGGTCCTTAACAATTAGCCGAA
>JBBIJG010000078.1:5385-8756 GCA_037446095.1 Caldilineae bacterium | reverse complement strand
CCGTCGCCGCCACCGCCAGCCCCACAAACAACCAGAAAAGGGCCACGGCGTGGGGGAAATTCAAATTAAACAGATAGTGGTCAAAGACACCCGCCACCATCGCCCCGGCCAGGGCAGCCACAAGCCCCAGCAGGACAGCTTCCAGACGGGTGTCCTTCCTCATCTTCCCCCAGGCCCGCCCGGTGTAAACGAAAAAGATGCCCATGATGACCAGAAAAACGGATAAACCGACCAGGCCCATCTGCTCCGCTATGAGGAGATAGACGCTGGAGACTCCGATGTAAATGTCAATGTCTGGGGTGCCGGCAAAGCCTACTCCCAACCAGGGGTACCGGGATATAAGGATGAAGGCGTCCTTGTATTCTCCTAGGCGCATTTGGCTGGCCCGGTCCTCCCAGCGCCACCCCTCCTGAAGGCGCTGTAGTCCCACTTGGGTTTGAGGTATCAGGAGAGCAATTACCCCTATGGTCAGCATGACCAGAAGAAGCCGACGATACCTGGCTATCCCTAGAAGAAGCCAGGCCACAGCCAAACCCAAAAGGGCACTCCGGGAATAGGTCATATACAGGCAGAGGATCATGACCGCCAGCATGGGCGCCACAAAAACACGTCGCAGCAACGGCTTCCGGGCAAACAGTTGCGAGGCCGTCAGAGCTCCCACGAAGATCAACATCCCCCCCAAGACATTGGGGTCAACGGAGGTGGACGTGGCCCGGCGGGGCAGGGTAGGGTCGTCCTCGATGAACCGCAGAACCCCCCAGCCCGTCGGGTAGCGGACCCGCCCCAAAACAGACAGCAGGCGGACGGTCCAGGCTTCGGGCAACAGGTTCAGCATCACCCCCATGAGAGCCGCTGCAAAGCCGGCCAGAATGAGGAGCATCACCACCTGCTCCAGTTGTTTCTGGGTTCGTACATGGTTGATGACCACGAAGAAGAGGGCAATGCACATGATGATCTCGGCAAAGTGGCGCAGCACGTTGGCCGAGAGGCGGGCGTGGGCCAGGCCGGCGACGAAAGAGGCGAAAGCTAACAGGATAAAGACCAGAATGGGCACAGCCAGGGGAGAAGCTACAAACTGCTCCTTTTGGCGTGTGGCCAAAGCGGTAATCCAGACAAAAAAAATGACGATCAGAACCAGATCGAGAAGGGTCGGGGCGAAGCCGATGTTGACCGGCAGAGCGGCGAAGGGCAACAGGTAGATAACACCCACCAAGGCGAATAGCCCCCACTGAATGTCCCGCAGCATCAGGAGGCCGCCCACCAGGGCGATCAGCACGAGGACAGCCAATACGGGGGTGAGGAAAGCGATGTAGGCTCCCCCTACCAACCCCACCACCAGACAGAGGCCCACTATGGCCAGGACGACCAGCCAGCGTTCATTGGTGACAAAGATGGCCTGTAGGCTGACTTTCTGCCCGTTTTCCATCTACTCACTCCGCCTCCGTTCTCTTCCTCGTACTTCATTTCGCCGCTCTGCTGATTTGCCGCTCTGCTGATTTGTTATCCCTATTAGCTGGTCTACCACAAAGGGGGGCCTTTTCCTTGTCTCTTCAAAATTGCGCCACAGGTATTCCCCAAAGATGCCCAATGTGAGCAACTGGACCCCCGAAACCACCAGCACAACGGTCATCAGGGAGGCCCACCCCTGCACCGGGACGCCGGCCAGTATCCTGTTGAGGACCACGATCACGGCCCACACGAACCCGGCCAGGGCCAGGGCAATGCCCAGCGCTGAGACGAGACGCATCGGCACGTAAGTGAAAGAGACCAGGGCGTCAATGAAGTACTTCACCCTCTTGGCGAGAGTCCATCTCGACTTCCCCAGCTCTCTCTTCTGCCGCGTGTAGTATACCACGTCCCGATCAAATCCCAACCACAGGACAAGACCGAAAAGGTAGGGGTTCTTTTCCCCCATCTGCACCAACAGATCGGCGACTTTCCGATCAACGAGCGCGAAGTCACATCCTTTGGGAGGCATCTCTCTGAGCGCCAGGCGCCTGAAGAGCCAGTAGAACGCGCCGGAGAGGAGCCTATTCACAAAAGGGTCTTCCCGGTCCTCCCGGCTTGCCAGTACCACCTTCTTTCCCGCCTCCCATCGCTGCAGCATGGTGGTGATCAACTCGGGAGGGTCCTGAAGGTCGGCGGCAATCATGGCCACGCAATCCCCAGACACGTAGTGAAGCCCGGCCAGGGTGGCCGCGTTGGACTCAAAGTTCCTGGATAGTTTCACCACGCGGACCCGGTCATCCCTTCTGGCCAACTCTGCCAGGATCTGGAAAGAGTTGTCCCCTGAACCATCGTCCACGAAAACGTATTCAAAGTTGTACTGCGGATTGGCATCCGCCAAAGCAAAAAGACGGGGGAAAAGATGGGGCAGGTTCAGTTCGTTGTAATATACTGGCACAACGATAGAAACTGTCTTCAAGATGCACCCTCTACCTTTTGGGTTTAGCGCCGCAAGCTAAATATTTTTTCCTTCCACTCGGCAGGGATATCGCGAAAATGCCGGGCGGGAACGCCAGCTACCATTGTCCAGGCGGGGACGTCTTTGGTTACCACAGCGCCTGCAGCAACGAAAGCTCCTTCCCCCACCTCCACACCCGGTACTAGCGTCGCATTAAGACCTATCACAGCAAAACGGCGAATAATGGGAGGCCGGCGTTGAATATCCTGGAAGCCAAACCGTGTCAGATAGACATTGTTGTCATCAGTTGCACTGATTCCTGGACCGATGAATACATCCTCTTCAACCATGGCCCCAATGACACTCAGATACGAGACACGGGTGCGCTTCCCAATGCGCAGATCGCGATGGATTTTGGTGCCTTGCCCTATTACAACCAAATCCTCTAACACGGTGCCCTCACGCACTGCTGCCAGGTCGCCAATGAGGACGCGCTCGCCCAGGGTCACACCAGTGTACAGGACGCTGTTGCAGCCGATGACGCAGCCTGGTCCAATTTGAACGGGCAGGTATTCCATCACCAGGGGCAAAGTCGTAATACCGGTAGACATCGGCAGCCGGCCGATGACAGCGCCATCAAAGATATGACATCCATCTCCAATGCTGACCTTGGGATAAATCGTGACGTTGTTGCCAATGGTGACGTTGTTGCCTAGCACCGTGTCCGGCGACAGGCTGACGTTGGCTCCAATCCGACAGCCAGTACCTTTTTGCATGATATACCCCCCTAATTCTCAAAACTCGATAAATTCCCTCTTGCGAAGCGTAGTTAAGTCTATCGCACCAGTCCTGGGATCGGGAATCAATCCCCATTTCTCCATGCCGATAGCACCTATGACCGCGTCTATCCTTCGCCCGCGCTCATCCGTTCCCAAATCGGGCGGCATCGACATCGCCCCCAATCCCG
>JBBIJG010000078.1:0-5319 GCA_037446095.1 Caldilineae bacterium | reverse complement strand
CCTATGCCCACCGAGAATGGCTTTGTCCTCCATTTGATCCTGGAAGCGAATTCCTTCCGGACATACGACCTGAGGGAACCTGTATCGAACAGAACAAAAGCATCTTTCCCCTCTATTTTGATATATCGAAAAGTTCGAGTCATTTGTCCAGCCTCTTCCGTATAACTCCTAGCAAAGCTGCGCCTTAAACCGACAAAGCGAGCACTCACCGCAGAGCGCGCTGAGAGCGCAACGGCCTCTACGTACTCTGCGGTAAAATCTTGCCTCATTTGTCAGAGATTTGGCTTATGAAAATACCTGGAAGGTGAAAGAGCCTGGCATACCATCCCACGATGGGCAAAGGTGTCCTCACCGAGCCCCTATCGCCTCGGAGGCCTGCGGCGATCAAAGGGGTGATTTCAATCGCCAGCCATGATGACTATCACCTGGTCCAGCAGGATGCGGTCTCCTGGCAGCCGAGCCCCCCTCTCGTCGAAGACAGGCAGGCGTTGGCCGGTAGCTGCCTCATACATGCCGACCTCGATTTGATAGTCGCCGGGCGGTGCCTCTGGATGGATGGTGATTTCGTATTCATCGGTGATCACTTCGCCCTCTACCCAGCCCGTCGTGGGATAAGTGCCCTGCACCGGGATGTTGTCTCTCTGGCCCCAGATACTTCCGTCTTGGCCCAGGAGGTGGGTGAAAACGGTGTAACTGACCGTCATGCGTTGGCGGGCCCGCCAATAGAGGGTCAGGCGAAGGACGCCATCCGGTTCGACCTGGGCCGACTCCAGGCTGTAGCCGTGGAACTCTACCTGGTCCCCCAGGTTGACCCGCATGGCATGTTGGATAGGAGGTAATTGGTAGGAATGCTCCCGCTCAGCGACCCGGACAGTGGTCAGATCCAGGTACTTGCCGGGCCAAAGAGCCCAGGGATAGCGTCGGACCGGCAGGGGCTCACCCGCTGGGTCAGCCAGGCTCGCCCGGAGTTTCAACCTGCCGCCTGGAGCATCCGGCGGTATGGTCAGGCTGTGCTGGCTCTTGATGATGACCCCTTCGCCCCATCGGCTGGTCGGATAGGTCTCACCTCCTGGTAAGGAAAGGCTCTCGGCCAAGACAGCCCCCGTTCCATCTACCAACTGCAGGCGAAGAAGGTAATCCTCTTGAGGGGAGGTGGTGGCCTGATAGTACAGGGACAGGGTCAGCCTGTCGCCAGGCTGGTAAACACGAGGGGTGAAATCGTAGCCCAAGGCCCTTAAGCTGTCCCCCCATTGGGCCTTCAGGTGATGCTCAATGGGAACCTCTGCCAAGGATGCCAGTGAGGTTGGTTCTGAGACCTCGACCTGCCCCAAGGTGAGGGCCTTCCCTTGAGGCTCTCCCCCGCCCAGGACCTCCAGGTCCTCGGCCGTGTCGGGTCGGTACACCCGTACTTCCAGCCTGTAGCGTCCCGGCGGCGTCCCTGGGAGGATCGGCACATCGCACCATTCCCGGACGATGGTACCAGGCGACCAATGGGAGGTAGGAAAGGCGCCGTTGAGGGGCAGGTTGTCGTATTGGCCCCAGGAATGCCCCTCGGGGTCAACCAGGCGCACCGAGATTTTATAGTCTTCCTTCATGGCTTGTTCAGCCTGCAGGTACAGAGTCAGGCGCAGTCGTTTTCCCGCCGGAGGGACCCCCAGGGGCAAGTCATACCCTCGCAGGGCTATCTGCCCGCCAAAGCTGGCTTCCAGAGGGTGCTGGATGGCGGGCAAGCGCTCCAGGAGCGGGGAAGTGGTCAGATAAGCCTGCAGGGTAGGGCTGGAGCCGTAGCTGGAGAAGACCAGAGCGGTTGTTTTAAAGAAACGCTCATCCAGCCAGGCCCTGACCCGTCCTTGAGGGTCGTGCTCAAGCAGGCGGTCGCCGATCAGCCAGATTCGGTCGTACCGACGCGCCAGGTCTTGCACATCGGCGAGCATGTCTTTGCCCGGCCTGGGCAGCCAGACCATAGGGAGGTGGCCCCGGTAATAGTGGGGAAAGGCCCAACTGTCGAAGATGCCCCCAATGACTACATCGCCAACCTGGGAATGCTCCTCAACGTAACGGGCCACCGAGCGGTAGTCTTCCTTGTAATAGTCCGGGCTGGAAAAGTAGTTGTAATCGGACAGCCCCATGCCTCCCAGGCTCAGCCCCAGACATAGCGGGAAGATCAGCCTCGGTAGCCGGCAAAGGATGATCCGGAGTGGAGCCTTTTGCTTGCCGCCTGGCCGCTGGATTGCAAATCCAGCGGGAGCAATTTGTGATCTACTGAGGATGGCCCGGAGTGGAGCCTGCAGGCGGGACTCTCCGGCTAAAGACTCGACTCCATGGCCCAATTGAGCTCTAACGAGCCTGGTTCTCTGCTCGATGGCCACCAGTCCAGCGGCCAGGCCGAGGTAATAGGCCGGGCTGACGAGGATCAGATAGCGGCTGCCCCGGTAGAGTGGTTGCAGCCATGAAACCAGATACAGACTGATGATGGGGATGGAGATGTATCCCAGCAGGAAGAGACTGTTGTCCCAGTGGCGCTGCTGGCCCTGAGCGGTTTGGAGAGACAAGGGGCCTGCACCAAGGGAGAGGAGGCCGATGATCAAGAGGGTCAGCAGGGCCAGATTGAGTAACATGAGCCCGGTGGGATCGAGGGAAAGGCCGAAGTTGAGGGAATGCAAGACATCCAACAGGATGACGGGCCAATAGTTGTAGTCTCTGGACTGCGGCCGGTTGGGTCCCAACCACATCAGATAACGCCACACGCCGGGCAGGAAGGCCAGGGCGACGGTGACGAAAACGGCCAAAATAACCCAGCGACGGCGTTTCCAGGCCGCCAGGAGGCCCAGGAGACCCTGAAAAGCAAACAGTTGGAAGGAGAACAGGCTGGTGTACAGCATGGCTGTAGCCGACACGGCATAGGCGGCATACCAACCTGCTCTATGCTCTGCGAGAGCCCGCCGCAGGCAATAAACGGAGAGAAGGCCCAGAAAGACGAGCAAGGTGTACATCCTCGCTTCCTGGGAATACCAGAGGTAGAAAGGGGAGAAGGTCGCCAGCACAGCGGCCCACAAGCCGACGCGGGCATGGCCCAGCTTCTTGCCCATGACATAAATCAAGGGGACAATCAATACCCCAAACAGGACCGAAAGGAAACGCAGAGTGAAATCGCTGTCTCCCGCCAGTTGGATCAGGAAATGGAGGAGGAAGAAATAAAGAGGAACATGAGTCCTATCCTGGATGACCATCTCTCCCCAGACTTGTTGGCCAGAAGCAATGGAAAGGAGGTCGAGACTGGCCCGATTAAGGCTGTGGCTTTCATCGAACCAGATACTTTTGGCATCCAGTTGATGCACTCTTAGGGCGAAAGCCAGGAGGATCAGGGACAGGATCCTTGTTGCTTTCATACACACACCCTTGGCATAACTCTCACCAATAATGGGCCTTGTGACGGCGGTAGTAAGCAATGGTTTTACGCAACCCTTCTTCTAATGAAGTGATTGGTTCCCAGCCCACGATGCGTCGGATCTTCGATATGTCAGAGTAAAAATCGCCCGGCTCTTGCGCTTTCCGCTCTGGCGTGAAGGGAGCAAATTCCCAGCGACCGCTTCCTGCCACCCGCACAATGGTCTCCGCCAACTCAACCATTTTGGTCGGCTTATCCACACCCACGTTGAAAACCTCTCCCACGGCTGATGGGCAGACAGCGCTCATAACCAGGGCCTCAACGCAGTCATCCACGAACAGGAAATCACGGAGGATTTGCCCGTCCCCGAAAACCTGGATGGTTTCATCGTCAATCGCCAGCCGTACAAACCAGTTGACAACCCCATACCGGGAGTGCTTCATCTGAGCTCTGGGGCCGTAGGTGTTGGTCAAACGCAAAAGGACACACGCAATGCCATGGACGTCACCGTATACCTTGATAATCTTTTCCGCCGTCAGGTTCGAGATCTCATAAATGCCTTTGGGGTTAGTGGGTGTGTCCTCATTGGCCGGTAATTTCACGCAGGGGCCATATTGTCCCCTGGTCCCGGTGTAGATCACCTTAGCCTTGGGGTTATGTATCTTGCAGGCTTCCATGACAATGGCCGTCCCTTTGATGTTGATGTCAATGTCAGGGAAAGGATTGGTCAGGCTCATAACATGGCACACCTGACCGGCCAGATGGAAGATATAGTCCTTACCTTGCACCAGGTAGTTCATGGCATTAACATCTCTGATGTCGCAGAAATTGACGACCACCCTGTCCTTGACCGGCTCGATGTTGAACAGATTGCCACCATAGTCAGGGATCATGGCATCTACCAGGGTGACGTGGGCGCCCAGTTCAACCAGCTTGATGGCCAGGTTGCTGCCAATAAAGCCCAGTCCGCCGGTAATCAAAACGTTTCTTCCTGCGAACTCGGTCCGATAATCGCTCATGCGTCCACTCTCCTTTAGGCTGTTACACTGGGCGTTTATTTTACCACTATTCTGTCGGATAGTAAAATCCGTCCCTCCTGCCTTTGCCCTGTCCCATCCCGCACGGGCAGGCGCTCGCCCGTCGTCACATCGTACAGTCCCACTTCCAATTCGTATTGACCGGCGGGCGCAGTGGGAGGGACCACAATATCATATTTGTCCACGATCGTTTCGCCCACTTTCCACTCTGTGGTTGGATAAGAGCCCCGCACCGGTAGGTTATCTTTCTGCGCCCACAACCGGCCGTTGGCGTCGAGCAGATGGGTGAAGACGGTGTAGCTTGTCTCCATGGGGGCCAGAGCGCGCCAGTACAGAGTCAGATGCAAAGCGGTATTCGGTGCTGTGGTCAGGATACCGGATTGGGAGCTGGCGACGTCGGTGCTCAGTCTGTAGCCCGCCAGTTCTGCCTTATCCCCCAAACGGGCGTTGACGGGAGTCATCTGGCTCAGGAAAGTCAAAGGGGTGAGGTAGAGCTGCAATGACAACGTCCCAATTGCCTCCTGGTGGACCTTGTCACAGTGTCGGTCCAGCCAGCGTTCGACAAAGCCGGCGGCGTCCCATTGGGCGGAGAGCTGGGGCACCAGCCAGAGCCGTTGGTGCTCCGCAGCCAGCTTATCCAAAGCCTCTGCCGTGGCCACGGGGTCAACCGGCACGCGGGCGGGCAAGACAATCAGGGGTAGATTGTCCTGAAGGTAATATGGCAAGGCCGGGTCAGGATAATTGTGGATGACCAGATCGCCAGGCGCGCCCTGTTGGCGGAGGGTAGCCGCCAGGGCCCGCCAGTCGGGGCTCTTGGCATAGGCCGGCACATAGAAGTAATTGAACAGCGAGTAGCCAGACGAGACCACCATGAGGGCCAGAAATAATCCTCCT
>JBBIJG010000077.1:6601-8854 GCA_037446095.1 Caldilineae bacterium | reverse complement strand
GGTATGCCAAATTTGCCGGGCTGCCAGCCCTCGAACCGACGGACCTGAACGAGGCCCGGGAGATGACCAGGCGGGCTTTCGAGATTTCGGAAGAATTGCGCATGCCGGTCATCCTGCGCTCTGTCACCCGCCTGGGCCACATGACCGGCGACCTGGAACTGGGCCCCATAGATCCCAGGAAGGAAAAACCCTACTTCGATAGCTCACGGGAGTGGACCCCTTTCCCCTGCCTGGAGCCGGAACGAAGGCTGAAGGACAAATTGCGCCGGGCGGGAGAGGTGCTGGAACGCTATCCGTTCGACCGGTATGAAGGGACAGGCCACGAGAAGATTGGAGTCGTCGGAGCTGGCTTTGCCTTCAACTATGTTCTGGAGGCGGTGGACACGCTGGGTCTGAGAGGCAAAGTGGCGCTTTTGAAGATTTCTACGGTGAACCCTCTGCCCGCTAAAATCATCCGTCAGTTGCTGAGCCATGTCAACCATGTCCTGGTGGTCGAGGATGTCACTCCTTTCCTGGAGGAGGCCATCAGAGGGGAGGTGCAGGAAATCCGGCGCCCCATTCGCGTCTCCGGGCGCAAATCGGGTGCCTTGCCGGAGGTAGGAGAGACCATCCTGGATGATGTGGTGCTGGCCCTGGCCGACATCGTCCGGCGTGAAGCGCCCGAAATCGCCCTCCCTGGGGGTGTCCTCCCCTCATCCGAAAGGATGGCCCAGGCGGAGGCGATCAAGAAATTGATCCCCCGACGTCAAATTGGCTTCTGCGCCGGTTGCTCCCATCGGGCCACTTACTACGCCTTGAGCAAAGCGCTGCAAAACACCGGCATCAGAGACCCTATCATTGTAGGCGACATCGGCTGCTATACCCTGGGCTTCTACCCCCCCTTCAGCCTTTTGCAGACCATGACTTCGATGGGAGCCAGCATGGGCACCGCCAACGCCCTGGCCCAACTCAATCCCCACCGTAAGGTCATCGCTTTCATCGGCGATTCCACCTTTTATCATGCCGGGATGCCCGGATTGCTGCAAATCGGCCATCAACAGAGACCTGTCCTGGTTATCGTCATGGATAACTCGGTCACCGGCTCCACGGGCCAGCAGCCTCATCCCGGCACGTGGCAGTTGGCCCACGAGCGGACGGTCATACCCATCGAGGACATCGCCCGGGCTTACAAAATCCCCCATGTGAGAGTGGTCCGTTCCCTTCAGGTCAAGCGCCTGATCGCGGAACTGGAAGAAGCCCTGAGCCTGGATGTCCCGGCGATGGTCATCTCCCGACAGGCCTGTGTGTTGGAGCCTGGAGAGAGGTGGCGGCAGAAGACCATCGTGGGCAAGGTAGACCGGGCCCGATGTGATGGCTGCCTGGTTTGCATCGAGGAATTCGGCTGTCCGGCCTTCATCGCCGCTGACGAGGATGGCAAAATCGCCATTGATCCGGCTCTCTGTAATGGCTGTGCTTCTTGCAAAATCGTTTGTCCCCAGGGGGCTATCTACTTTGAGCGATTGGGCCTGGGCAGCGGAGATTGAGGAGCTTGACCTCACCCCATCCTTAAAGAGAGGGGAGAGATGGGGAGGGACACCTTCCCTCAAACCTGTCGCGCAGGCCCGACTTAGGAGAGCAGCAAAGTGAAAGGTGAAACGCAAAACGTGAGAGATCCTCTTAATCTGATTATTGCCGGTGTGGGTGGACAGGGCAGCCTTTTCGCCTCGCAGGTCATCGCCCAGGCTGCTGTCCAGGAAGGCTTCTCGGTGCGCATCGCCGAGACCTATGGGGTCACCCAGCGAGGTGGGCCGGTGTACAGCCAGGTGCGGATCGGCCATCGGGTCTACGGCCCTCTGATCCCCAAAGCTCAGTGCCATCTTATCCTGGGTTTAGAGCCCATCGAGACGTTGCGCCGGGCGGCGGATTACCTGGCCCCTGGCGGAGGCGTGGCCATCAACACTCGCGTGGATGCCCCCTTGGAAACTAAGCTGGGCAGGCAGCCGAATTTGAGCTTTGAGACCATCCAGGAAGAATTACAGAAACTGGGGGTGGGGGAAATACTGGCGGTGGATGCCCGGGCGATGGCCGAGCAAGCCGGAGGTGCAGGGAGCGCCAACATGTTCATGGTGGGCCTCTTATTTGGCTTCGACATCTTCCCTCTCAGCTATGAGGCTGTGGAGAGGGCGGTGAGAGCCATTACTCGCCCTCGCTTCCTGGAGGGGAACCTCCTGGCCCTGGCCCGGGGCAGAGAATACGCTTTGTCGGTCAAAAACT
>JBBIJG010000077.1:0-6590 GCA_037446095.1 Caldilineae bacterium | reverse complement strand
GGAGGATAGAGCATGGCCTTTGTATGGGAAACCAAATACTGTGAGCGGGTCAATGGCATGTACGGCTCGATGACCCGCCAGTTGATGCACCTGATTGCTGATCCGGAGGTGATCTCCTTTGGCGGCGGACTTCCGGCCTGGGACCTTTTCCCCATCGAGCAGGTTAAAGAGATCACCAACGACGTCCTGGACGGCGACGGCCCGGCAGCCTTGCAGTACGGGACCTCAGAAGGCTACAAACCGCTCCGACAGCTTGTGGCCGAGCGATACCGGAAAAGGGGATTTGACATCACCGAGGACAATGTGTTGATCACCTCCGGTTCGCAACAGGGAATTGACCTGGTGAGCAAGCTTTTCCTCGACAAAGGGGCCGCTGTCGTCGTGGGGGATCCCACCTTTCTCACGGCGCTGCAAACCTTCAGCCTTTTCCAAGCCAGGTGCCTGACCGTCCCTTTGGATGAGGAAGGGATGAAGGTAGACCTGTTGCCGGAGATCCTGGAGAAGCACGATGTCAAGTTCATTTACGAGATGCCCAATTTCCAGAACCCCAGTGGGATCACCCTGTCCCTGGAGCGACGGAAGAAGCTGGTGGAGATAGCCCGGCACTACAGAGTGCCTATCCTGGAGGATGATGCTTACGGTGAGCTTCGCTACAGCGGGGAGGCCTGGCCAGCCCTGAAGGCCCTGGATGAAAGCCAGCAGGTGATCTACCTGGGCAGCTTCTCCAAGGTCCTGAGTCCGGGCCTGCGGGTGAGCGCCTTGATTGCCCCCGCTGGGGTGATGGAGAAACTGGTCTTTGCCAAGCAGGCCGCCGATCTCCACACCGACAACCTGGCTCAGCGCATCGTTTACGAGTTCCTCCGTCGGGAGCTGTTGGACCCCCACATCCAGCTCATCATAAACTGTTACCGCAAGAGGCGAGATGCAATGCTTCAGGCGATGGAAAAACACTTCCCGCCCGGGGTCAGTTGGACCAAACCGGAGGGGGGCATTTTCCTGTGGGTGACGTTGCCTCAGGGGATGAACGCCATGGCCCTTTTCGAGAAGGCCGTCCAGGCCAAGGTGGCCTACGTGCCGGGTTCCTGCTACTATGCCAACGGCGGTGGAGACAACCAGATGCGGCTCAATTTCTCCGCCTGCGATGAAGAGAAAATCGAGGTGGGGATTCAAAGACTAGCTAAAGTCATTGCTGAGAATCTGGAGTAGGAGGGAGATACCTGATGTAGGCTTAGAAAGGAGCTTTCATGTACGAATTAAAAGTTACGGTTACCAAAGTGCTGGGCACCTGCACGGCCAACCCACCCCTGAAGCCGGGTGACTATTTCACCGTACGCGATGGAGACATCCGCATCCCAGAAGGTGGCTACATCTGCCTGTGGGCGTTGCAGAGCATCCTGCCCCTGCTGCCGGCCAAGGAGCGCAACATTGTCGAAGACAAAGAGGATGATTGGATCTGGCGGGTGCACCATGCTCAATGCCCTGACCCGAAAGGGCGAGTGATCTTCAAAATCGAGAGAGTAAGAAAAGTCACAAAGGGACCAGAAAGGCTCGAAGAAGCCGCAGAGGTTGAGGTAAAAGATGCCGGGGGAAGCGAAGCCATTGGCCGGGAAGGGTACTTGCGAGACCTGCGGGTAGTGGTAGAAGAAGTCAGAGGGAAGTGTACTTCAGGCATGAAGCCGGGGGATTATTTCACCCTGCGCAGTGGACGGCTGTACCTTCCACCTCATCATCATTTCTGTCTCTATGCTCTCCATGCGGTCCTGCCCTTCCTGCCGGCTAAACAACGGTCCCTCCAAGACGGGGATTGGTTGCAAAAGGATAACCACATCATCTGCCCCGATCCGGCCGGGAATGTTGTGCTGCGCATCGAGGGACTGTCCCATGATTCCGCTTAAACTTCAATTGCGAAACTTTATGTGTTACCGCCAGGTGGAAGCCCTGGACTTCAGCGGCATCCACCTGGCTTGCCTGGCCGGCGACAACGGCCATGGCAAGTCGGCCCTGCTGGATGCCATGACCTGGGCTCTATGGGGTAAAACTCGGCTGGGGGCCCGGCGCGATGACGAGCTCATCCACCTGGGCCAGACGGAAATGGAAGTCGAATTGACTTTTGCCCTGGACAGCAACCGCTACCGGGTCATCCGCAAGCGAGATAGCCGGGGTGGAGGCCAGAGCATGCTGGAGTTCCAAATTTGGGATGGCCAGAGTTTCCGTCCCCTCACCGCCCCTACCATCCGTGAGACCGAGGCCCGCATCAGTGAACTGTTGCGCATGGACTATGAAACGTTTATTAACTCGGCCTTCCTTTTGCAGGGGCGGGCCGACGAGTTCACCATCAAGCCGCCATCCGAGCGCAAGCGCATCCTGGCCGATATCCTGGGCCTCTCCATCTACGATGAATATGAAGAGCGAGCCAAAGAGCGCGCCAGGGCTAAAGAGCAAGAAGCGGCGGAAATAACGGCCCAAATCCGTGAGATGGACCGCGAGCTGGAGCGTAAGCCCGAATACGAGCGAGAACTCTCCCAGGCCGAGAGCCAGGCGCAGGACCTGACCCAGACTTTGCAAAGGGCCGAGGAGGAACTGCGCCGCTTACGGGAGGAGGAAAAGGAGCTGGATTGGAAAGCCGCCCAAATTACCGAGCTTTCAACCCGACTGGCCCAGGGAGAGCAAGAGCTGGCCGAACTCCAGGAGCAAATAGCCGTCAGTGAAGCGCGCCTCGCCGATTATGAGGCCATTTTGGCCCGGCGCCAGGCCATTGAAAACGGTTTCGCCGCCCTGACCAGGGCTCGCCAATTGGATGAAACCCTGAACCTGAAGTTGTCCCAACTGGTCCAACTGAATGAACGTCAAAACCAGTTGGAGCGCGCCATTGCTGAGGCCCGCCATGAACTGGTCACCCGGCAACGCCTGCTGGCGGAAAGGATAGCCGGATTGGAGCTCCAGGCTGAGAAAATGGCCGGGCTGGAGACAGAGCTGGCGGCGGTGCGGGCCCAACTGGAAGATTTGGCCAGGCTGGAAAGGGACCGCGCCGCCAGACAACAGGCGATTCAGGAGCTGTCTAACCAGGTGGCCAGCCTGCGTACCCGCAACGAACAGTTGAAGGCAGAGATGGAGCCGCTGAAGGAGAAAGTGGATTTGCTCAAGGGGGCCAAGGCTCGCTGTCCCCTCTGTGACAGCGAGCTCTCGGAAGCAGACCGCGACCGACTGGTGGCCCGGTTCACAGCCGAGGGCAAGGAGAAGGCCGACCTCCATCGGGCTAATCAGGCGGAGATCAAGGCCCTGCTCGCGCAGAGCGAGGCTCTGCAACAAGAGATAGCGACTCTTGACCGGCAACTGAAAGACAGACCCATCCTGCAAAAGCGAGAAGCCACGCTGGAGAAAGCGCTGGGTGAAGCTCAGGTCGCGGCCCAGGCGTTGGTGGGGACCCGCGCCGATGCGGCGGCTGTAGCCGAAAGGCTGGCCAGCCAGGATTATGCCCCGACCGAACAGGCCGAGCTGGCCGATTTGAAAGCCCGGTTGCAAGCGTTGGGCTACGATGCCGAAGCTCATCAGCGAGTGCGCCACGAGCTCCAAAATCTGGTCGGGTTCGAGGAGGACCAGGCCAGATTGCAAACGGCCCTGACTCAAATTGACAGAGAACGAACCGCTCTGGAGAGGCTGTGCCAGAATTGGACCCGCAAGCAGGCGGCCCTGGCTGCCGAGCTGGAGAAGCGGACCGAACTGGAACAGGCCGTGGCCCGCCAGCCTGAACTCAGGCACCAATTGGCCGAAAAAGCAAGAGAGGTAGACAGGCTACAAGAGGAGGAGCGCCGCGCCCGTGACCAGGTGGCTGCCATCAAACAACAGATCGCGCACTGCCAGTACCTGGTCAGGGAAAGGGAGAAAAAGGTGGCCGAACGCCAGAAGGCCATGGAGGAGAAGGCCATCTACGATGAACTGCGGGTGGCCTTTGGCAAAAAGGGCCTGCAGGCCATGATTATCGAGAGCGCCATCCCTGAGATCGAGGATGAAGCCAACGCCTTGCTGGCCCGCATGACCGAAGGTCGCATGAGCGTGCGTTTCGAGACCCAGCGCGAGACCAAGAAAGGGGAGGCGATCGAGACTCTGGACATCAAGATTTCCGACGAGCTGGGTACCAGAAGCTATGAGTTGTTTAGTGGCGGGGAGGCTTTCCGCATCAATTTTGCCATCCGCATTGCCCTGTCCAAATTGTTGGCCCGTCGGGCTGGCGCCCGCTTGCAGACCCTGGTGATTGACGAGGGATTCGGCACCCAAGATACTGGGGGGCGGGAACGATTGGTGGAAGCCATCCATTCCATCCAGGACGACTTTGAGAGAATTATCGTCATCACCCATATCGAGGAGTTGAAAGACCTTTTCCCTGTGTGGATCCATGTCTCAAGACCCCGCGGGGCTCGCAAATTACCGTCCGTTGAGAGTTGTTCATGCTTCTGAGCCAGCGTTTCCTGGAGACCGCTGGCTAGGTAAACCGCATCAGACCCGCGTAAGGAGCTCCCAGGCCGTGAATTTCCCTACCACTTATCTCTTGGCCTTAGCCGGCCTCTGGCTGGCAGTCTACCTGGCGTTGCGCACTCTGTATCGGCAAGGCCGACTCGGCGATGATAATCACCGTGATGCCCTGGCCTTAAGTGCGCTCATGCTCCTCACAGCCGGCTTCTTCTGGCAGGTGCTCTTCACGCCCAATTCTTACATGCCGGCCGGAGGCGGCGACCTGGCTTCTTTCCTCTACCCGGTTTACCACTTTGCCGCCCACAGCCTGAAACAAGGGGTCATCCCCCTCTGGAACCCCTACCTCTACGGCGGAGCCCCTTTTGTTGGCGACATCCAGTCAGGATTTTTCTATCCCATCAATCTCCTGGTCTTCCTCCTGGCCCCAGAACTGACTTACTCTGTCATGGAACTTTTGGCCATCCTGCACTTTTTCCTGGCTGGAGCCTTCACGTACCTTTGCCTCCGCTATCTGGAACCGCGGGCGCGAATGTCCCGCCTGGCTGCCCTGGGCGGGGCCCTGGCCTTTATGTTCTCCGACCTCTTCATCACCCACTTTGGCAATCTGAACATGATCGCCGTGGCTGCCTGGTTGCCCTTGATCTTCCTGTTCTATCACCGGGCCATACAGGAGCGCAGGCTGAGCCGGGCCGCCTGGGCCGGGCTCTTTTTCGGTCTCGCCACCCTGGCCGGCCACATCCAGCTCACCTTGTTCATCGCTCTCGCCCTGGCGCTGTATACTGCCTACCAAATCGCTACAGCATCCCCTCTTCACTTTCCACTCTTCACCCTCGCCTTGACCATGGCCATAGCCATTGGCGTTTCCGCTCTCGTCCTCTTGCCGAGCTACGAGATGGCTGGCCATACTCTGCGCGCTGCCCTGGACTACAACCAGGCCAGCCAATACTCCCTGGCTCCTGGTCAGCTTATTGGCCTCCTGGTCCCCCACTTTTTTGGGCGGGACCCTCGCCATTACTGGAGTCCCTGGGAACGGCTGGAGGTGGGCTACATCGGCGTCCTGCCTCTGGTCCTGGCCCTGCTGGCCGCCCTCTTGCGGCGCGAGAAGCTGGTTCGCTTTCTCCTGGGGCTGGCCGTGGTCTCTCTGCTCCTGGCTCTGGGAGGCTACAGCATCCTGCACGGCTGGCTTTACCGCTGGGTGCCCGGCTTTGCCGGGTTGCGAGCGCCGGCCCGCTTCGTCTATCTGATGGACTTTAGCCTGGCCGTACTGTCTGCCCTGGGGCTGGACGCGCTGCTGCGCCCCCTGAAGCCCGATCGGCGGGCTATCTACCGCCGCCTGTTGAAGGCGGCCCCCTGGGCGGTGATAGGGACAGTGCTGGTGGCAGCCCCCTTTGGTTACTTTGCAGTCCTGGACGCCCAAAGTAAGGATGCGACGGTCTTCTGGCGTGTCTCCATGGCCGTTGACAGCGTGGTGCTATTCCTGCTCTTCCTGACGGCCAGCCTGGCCCTCCTTTGGATGAGAGGTTGCCGCTGGGTGCGAAGGCGCACCCTGGGCCTCCTGGCGGTGGGGTTGATCGCCGTTGACCTGGCCAGCACGGGGGCCTATGTTGACCTGGGCCATCAGGACCCCACGGTCGGGTTCCAGCACCCGGCGGCCGTCGAGTTCCTCAAGGCTGACCCCAGCTATTACCGCATTGATACCCGCACCGACGTTTGGGAATTCTGGCAACCCAACCTTAGTCTGCTCTATGGAATCCACGACGTCTGGGGTGTGGTCAATCCCCTGACTCTGGCCGATTACAACCGTTACTGGGAACACATGGGCAGCCGCTCGTCGCCCCTCTACGATTTTCTGAACGCCAAGTACGTGATCGGTTCCAAAAAGGTGGAGTTGGACTGGCAGAAATTCGTCCCCGTCTTTGATGGCGATCCCCAGATCAACATTTATCTGAACACCAGGGCTTTACCTCGAGCCTTCCTCGTTCACCGCGCGCTGATCGCCGCCGACCACGAAGACGCCTTTAACCTCATTCACCAGCCCGATTTTGATCCAGCTACCACGGTCGTTTTGGAAGGGGATGGTGGTGGGACCCTGCCTGCCAGCGAAGCCGAGATGGTCAGCA
>JBBIJG010000076.1:7105-8862 GCA_037446095.1 Caldilineae bacterium | reverse complement strand
CCGCCGTAATCCTTTCCCGTGGTTGGTGGCCATCCCCACGCGGAGCCTCAGTGGTGCTTTCCCTGCCTCCATCCTTCCTGAGGATTTTAGCGTCGTGGCGGCCGATGGGTCTTCGATCCCTCCCGACCGGCATAGCCCGGTGCGTTTTTACGTCATCAATACCGGCTATGCTGCCCTCACATATGGCAATCATCCTGACGCTTATCTCGATTCAGAAGGGCGGCTGTATTTCGAGACCTCAGATCTTTACCTCTTACCTGGCCAGAAGAATATACCTGTTGAAGGGACGCGACTGGGCCTGACGATGGAAATCGCCGAACTGCGAACTCTTCTGGCGGCCAGCCGTTCCGTGAGCCGGCCAACCGTAGCTTTGTGGGACGGTTCCCTGATCCTTTGGGCTCTGCAAACCGAAGACGAAGAGGTCCAGCTCAAGTTTTTGACAGAGCTCAAAGCCTGTCTGGAAAATTTCCGGGCTTTGGGTATCCCCCTGGTTGGCTACGTCAGCTATCCAGGCAGCCACGACCTGGCCAACACGTTGCGGGTCTGGCTCTGCCAGGATGACCCCAGCGATTGTGGGGCCTGTTCGCTGCCGGAAGAGGACAAGACCCTTTGCACTTTCTTGAGCGCAACCCTGGACCGAGAGTTATTTGAGGACCTTTTGCAAGACGGAGAACGCTCCGATGTTTTCGAGAGCCTGTCGGCCATTTTGGACAGGTATGGTGATCACCGTATCCAGTTCTTCTACATGAACGTCGGTGGCGAGATTGCCCGCATCGAGGCTCCCCAATGGGTCATGCGCAATGGGGAGATGCTGGGACTCGTGCAGGCGGTGATCTATGACCAATGCCAGCGGAGTGGAGGCTATCCACCTTATCCACCAGCCCTGCAAGAGGCCCACGAGCAGGCGGTAATCGGCATAGCGGAAAGACGGTTGGTAGAGGAACTGGTGGAACGGGCGTTGGCTGAGCGTGGGATTGTCTATGCTCGTTCGGCCAAGGCCCATAGCAAAAAGAGGCGGGGAGTATAACGCCCAGGAGGCTTGCAAAATGCTTATCGCGATCCTTTCGGACGTCCACGACAACATCTGGAACCTGGAGAAGGTCCTGCCTCAATTGGAGGAAGCGGGAGCTCTCCTTTTCTGCGGGGACTTTTGCGCGCCCTTTACCCTCCAAATGATGGCCGATGGCTTCTCAGGGCCTGTACACTGTGTCTTCGGCAACAACGATGGGGATGTCTTTCTGTTGTCCCACCTCGCCCGTCAGGCCCGCAACGTGACCCTTTACCCTCAGATGGGCGAGCTGGAGTTGGGAGGCAGGAAGCTGGCCTTCATCCATTACCCGCACATTGCCAGCGGCCTGGCCGCTTCAGGTAAATATGATGCCGTGTTCAGCGGCCACACCCATGAGCATCGAGTGGAGAAAGTGGGCGCCACCCTATGGGTCAACCCCGGCGAAGTGATGGGCCGCTTCGGAAAGGCCAGCTTCGGTCTGTACGATACCGACAGCAGCGAATTCACCCTGCGCTTCATTTGAGCTTCCATTTCGACCCACATTGGTAGGAGTATGATTAATGAACGAAGGAGGTCGGTGAAAAACCTATGGCTCTTATCAAATTTGTGCGCAACTACAGTGACTTGAGCACGGACCGGGGCTTCCAGTTCGAGTTCTACTGCGACCGTTGTGGCACCGGTTATCGGACCAAGTTTCAAGCCTCGGCTACGGGGCTGGTCACCGAAGCTCTGGATGTGGCCAGCGGCC
>JBBIJG010000076.1:4690-7080 GCA_037446095.1 Caldilineae bacterium | reverse complement strand
CCTGGGTCGGGTAGCCGACGTCAGCGAGCGGGTCCACTCGGCGGCCTGGGAGAAGGCCCATGACGCCGCCTTTGCCACCGCCGTGGAAGAAGCCAAGCCCAATTTCATCCAGTGTCGGCGTTGCACCCAGTGGGTCTGTCGCGAGCTATGCTGGAACACCGAGCGGGGTCTGTGCAAAGAGTGTGCCCCCGAAGTGGAGGCCGAATACGCGGCGGCCCAGGTGGAGGCAGAGATCGCGCAAGGACGGGAAGCCATTCGCGCCACCGAGTACCTGAGCGCCGAGGAGAAGGAACGGCTCAAAAAGGCCGTGATGGCTGCCTGTCCCCAATGTGGAGCCCAGGTCAGCGGCGGCAAATTCTGCCCGGAGTGCGGAGCACCTCTGAAAACGGAAAGGTTCTGTACCGAGTGCGGCGGCAAAATCCCGGCCGGGGCCAAATTTTGTCCAGAGTGTGGGGCGAAGCAGTGAAACCAGAATTAACCGAACTCTACAAGGAGATTGCCGTCTGTCAGCGCTGTATCCTGGCTCAGGCACGCACCAGGGCCGTGCCCGGCGAAGGCCCGGAGGATGCCACCCTCATGTTCATCGGTGAGGCTCCTGGTTTCCATGAGGACCGCCAGGGCCGCCCCTTTGTCGGCGCAGCCGGCAAGTTCCTGGAAGAGCTACTGGCCAGCATTGACCTCAAGCGCGAAGAGGTCTATATTTGTAACGTCATCAAATGCCGGCCACCGGGCAACCGCGACCCCTCGCCCGCCGAAATCGAGGCCTGCCGCCCTTACCTGGACAGGCAGATCGAACTGGTTAATCCCAAAGTGATTGTCACCCTGGGACGTTTCTCTATGGCCCGCTATTTCCCGCAGGCCTCTATCTCCCGTATCCACGGCCAGCCCAAACGAATAGGGGGCCGGATCTACTACCCCATGTTCCACCCCGCTGCAGCGCTGCATCAACCCAAGTACCGGGCGGCCATTGAAAAGGATATGCTCAAGATCCCGCAGCTTCTGACAGAGGCCCAACAGATAGCGGACGAAAAGCCGCCGCTCCAGGCCGAACAACTGAGCCTCTTCTAATCTCTTGGACAAGGAGTCATTTAACGTTGTCGAAAAACGTGTTGAGATTGATCCCTCTCGGTGGTTTGGGTGAGATCGGCAAGAACATGATGCTTCTGGAATACGGGGACAGCATCCTGGTTATTGACGCCGGACTGATGTTCCCCGAGAATTATATGCTGGGCATTGACATTGTTATCCCCGACATATCCTATCTTCTAGAACATCAGGACAAGATCCGGGGCATCATCATTACCCATGGCCATGAGGACCATATCGGTGGGTTACCCTACGTGCTGCCCCAGGTGAACGCCCCTGTCTATGCCACCAGGCTGACCAGAGGATTGATTGAGGTCAAGCTGAAGGAACACAAGTTGTTGAAGGAAACCGCCCTCCATACCATCCAGCCGGGTGATGTCCTCACCCTGGGACCTTTCCGTGTGGAATTCTTCCGGGTCTGTCACAGTATCCCCGACGGCGTGGGACTGGCTGTAGACACACCGGTGGGGTTGGTGGTCCACTCCGGCGATTTCAAATTCGACCACAGCCCTGTAGACGGGCAGTTGACCGACTTTGCCAAGCTGGCCGAATTGGGGGGGCGAGGCGTATTGGTCCTCCTCTCCGATTCTACCAACGCCGAGACCCCTGGCTATACCCACTCTGAGCAGGAGATCGGAGAGACCTTTGAGCGCATTTTCTCCAAGGCCGAAGGGCGGGTCATTGTAGCTACTTTTGCTTCCAATATTTCTCGCATCCAGCAGGTCATCGAGATAGCGGAGCGATACCATCGGCGGGTCGGCGTGGTGGGACGCAGCATGGTCAACAACGTCAAGATGGCCATCGAGCTGGGTTACCTCCACGTATCGCCCGAAATGCTGCTGGCGATTGACGAGATCAACCGGCTCCCTCCGAAGAAGGTGGTCATAGTTTGTACCGGCAGTCAGGGCGAGCCCACCTCGGCTCTGGTACGCATGGCCAGTGATGAATACAGGTCCATCAGCATCAGCCCCGGCGACACGGTCATCGTCTCGGCTACTCCTATACCCGGTAACGAGGAACTGATCAATCACACTTTGAACAACCTCTTCCGCCTGGGGGCCGATGTCTACTACGACGAATTGCTCGATGTCCATGTCTCAGGCCATGCCAGCCGTGAGGAACAGAAGATGATGATCAACCTGGTCAGGCCCAGGTTCTTTGTGCCCATTCACGGGGAGTACCGCCATTTGGTCCTCCACGCCCGGATGGCCCAGCAGTTGGGCATCCCGGCCGAAAACATCTTTGTCATTGAGAGCGGCCAGGTGCTGGAGTTGGATGGAAACAGAGCCTGGCTTGGCGAGGAG
>JBBIJG010000076.1:242-4640 GCA_037446095.1 Caldilineae bacterium | reverse complement strand
GGCGATGTGGGGCAGGTGGTGCTGCGGGACCGCCAACATCTTTCCCGGGACGGGTTCCTGATCGCCGTCGTGGCTGTGGATAAGACCGGTAAGCTGCTGGCAGAACCCGATATCCTGTCCCGCGGCTTTGTTTACATGCGCGAGGCCGAGGAACTCATTGAGCAGGCTAAGAAACAAGTGCTGACGGCCCTGGAGAAAAGAAGCGCTCCGGAAGTGGTCAGCGCCAAGATCAAAGACATTCTCAGCGAATTCCTCTACGAGCAAACCAGACGCCGGCCGATGATCCTGCCGGTGGTGATAGAGATATGAGAGGGCTCAGGGCAGCGGGGCGTCACGGCGCAGGTCTGCCAGCACGACCTCTCGCTGTTCGGGGTGGTCAAAAGAGAGGTAGATGGTCTCCGGAGAGCCTGACTCTGACCGGTAGACCACTTTGAGGGCCAGACGAGGTTGCGGCCCGAAAAGCACCTCCCCCACCTCAATGGCCTGGATGCTGGCCGGCGTAAAAAAAGCGTACCATAGCCCCGCCTCTTCACGGGGTGAAGAGGCCAGGCCCAGAAGGCTGCGGCGGGGGATCCAGACGATGACGATGTGCTCGCGGTTGTCCACCGTCTCGAAATAGGCCTGGGCCTCAACGAAATAGCGCCTCATGGCACTGACTTCAAAGTACCCGCTGGCCCGCACGGGCACTTTTTTTTCGGGGGCCAGTTGGGGCACCTCGGTCGCCAATGGGGGGGAGTCGGCCCTCCGAAAGATGAGGTAGCGGGTGTGCATGGCCCACAGCAAGACCAGCATCAGGCCCAGGCAGGCCAGGATGACCCCGGCGTCCGTGAGAGGTCCGCTCTCCACCAGGTCCAGGGCTATAGCCAGGATGCCCAGCAGGGCCAGCAGGAACAGCCAGCGAGTCAGAGGCTGGCCCCAAAGCCGAAGACGACTCAAGCGGTAACTTGTTTTCAGGATGAGACCTTGGAATGTCAAAGGCTAGACCTTAAATGCACTCAGAACTTTGAAATCTCGCTCAAACTGTGATACAATAGACGGCGGAGGAAAGGAGATGCTGGCCAAGGTACTCAGTTGTGCCGTAATCGGCCTGGAGGGGGCCATCGTCGAGGTGGAGGTGGATATATCCCAAGGCCTTCCCAGCCTGACCATCGTGGGCCTCCCCGATGCTGCCGTCCAGGAATCCCGGGAGCGGGTCCGCTCGGCCATCAGGAACTCGGGCCTGGTCTACCCCGGCAGCCGGGTGACCGTCAACCTGGCCCCGGCCGATCTGCGCAAAGAGGGACCGGCCTACGACCTGCCCATCGCCGTGGGCCTGCTCATCGCTTCAGGGCAGGTTACGGCCGACGTTTCTGCCTCTCTCTTCGTCGGGGAGCTCTCTCTGGACGGCAGCGTTCGTCACACCAATGGCGTCCTGCCGATGGCCAGCCTGGCCAGGGAGCGGGGCCTCACCACGATCTACGTACCCACGGCCGATGCGCCGGAGGCAGCCTTGATCAAAGGGTTGGAGGTCATTCCGGTGGATAGCCTGGGTTCTCTGGTGGCTCACCTTTTAGGTTACGTCCTCATTCCCCCTTATCAAGCCGATTTTGAGTTTGACCCCGACGACTTGCCCCCTTACGAGACTGATATGAGCGAGATCAAGGGGCAGGAACACGTCAAGCGGGCCCTGGAGGTGGCCGCCGCCGGCGGTCACAATGTGCTGCTGGTCGGTCCGCCTGGCGCCGGCAAGACTCTGCTGGCCCGTTCCATGCCCTCCATCCTCCCCCGCCTGACCATTGAGGAGGCGTTGGACATCACCCGCATCTACTCTGTCTGCGATATGTTGCCATCGGGGACGCCTCTGATCAGGCACCGCCCCTTTCGCGCCCCGCATCACACCATCAGCCATGCCGGGCTGGTGGGCGGCGGGCGCTGGCCCCGCCCCGGCGAGATTTCCCTGGCCCATCGGGGTGTCTTGTTTCTGGACGAGTTGCCGGAGTTTGGCACACGGGTGCTGGAAGTGATGCGGCAGCCTATGGAAGACAAAGTGGTGACGATCAGCCGTGCTCAAGGGGCTCTCACCTTTCCCGCCAATTTCATGCTCATCGCGGCGATGAACCCGTGTCCTTGCGGTTACTTTGGGGATCCGGTCAAGGAGTGCACCTGTTCCCTCTCTATGGTCAGCCGCTACCAGAAGCGCATCTCCGGGCCGCTGTTGGACCGCATTGACATCCACGTCGAGGTGCCCCGGGTGGACTACGAGAAGCTGTCCAGTGACTGTCTGGGGGAACCATCGGCGGCCATACGGAAACGGGTGGAGGCGGCGCGGGACATCCAGCGGCGGCGGTTCGAGGGAACGACGTTGGCCTGCAACGCCGATATGGGCCCGGCTGAAGTCCGGCAATACTGTGAGGTGGACCAGGCGGGCAAGAGCCTGTTGCGAGCAGCCGTGCAACAACTGTCCATGAGTGCACGGGCCTATCACCGCATCCTGAAACTGGCCCGCACCATTGCCGACCTGGCCGGTTCGACCCGCATCGAGACGGCGCACCTGGCCGAGGCCATCCAGTATCGGCCCCGACGGCAGGCCTGAATCCCAGCCGGGTAGGCGAAGGCACCGCCGGGTCAGGCAAAGGCAGTGCCGGGTCAGGCGAAGGCAGTGCCGGGTCAGGCGAAGGCAGTGCCTTCACCTACCCCAATCCATCGTCCCAAGGGGTTTTCTCGCCACGCAGACCACCGAGCTCCCTATAGGGAGGCGCGTTTTGCAAATCAATGGGGTCTCTACATCGTAGACAGCGAGGAGCACCTTGTTCAGGTAAGGAGGCAATGGCTTGAGGTCAGAAAGGTCCTCCAGGGAGGGTCTGAAGAATCTCCGCCACATCCTGAAGGCGAAGATAAGAGGGAACAGGAGGGTGTTACTGTAGGAGAGCTTAATCACCTGGAAGCCGACTTTTTCCAGCTTGGATTTCAGTTCGCCGGCGACGTAACGCCGTTTGCCGTGATAGGCCACATCGTGCCCGCTCCGCAGAAAATTGAAGGCCGGCTCCGAGATGAGCACACTACCTCCCTCTTTGCAGACCCGGTGAAACTCCCGGAGAGCCATCAAGTCGTCTGCCACTGCCTCGTGATACAGCACGTCGAAAGCGGTGATCAGGCTGAAGGAACCATTGGCGAAAGGAAGTTCCAGGGCTGAGGCGCGGCTCAGCCTGGTCAGGGTCCGCTCCCGGCAGAAGCCGAGAGCCGTCTCACTGATGTCAATCCCATAGGCCCGGCCATAGTGGTCCAAAAAACACAGGGTGGCCCCTGTCCCGCAGCCCACATCCAGGATCGCCTCCTCGTGATTGAGAGGGACAAATTCCTCTATCAGGTTCTGAGCAATGCGCCGTTTGCCTACGAACCACCAGTAGGAATCCTCCAGGTTGTACATCTTCTCATATTCTATGATTTCCACATTGCACCTGGTGTTAGAAAAGGTTGGGCCTGCCTTACTTCTGCCCTCTACATTCGGCCACTTGCTCGACAATGTAGGCGATTTCTTCTTTGGTCAGTGAGGAGGCCGAAGGGAGGTAGAGCCCTCGTTTGCACAACTCCTCGGCTACCGGATACCTCTCCCCCTTGAATGCTTGAAAGTAGATGGGTTGAAGGTGAATAGGGACGAAGAAGGTCCTGGTCTCGATGCCCCTTTCCGCCAATCTCCATCTGAGTTCATCGCGGCTGAGGCCGAACTCATCGCCTAGAAGGATAGAATACATCCAGAACACGCTCTTGGCCCAGCTTTCTTCGGGCGGGGTGGTGATTCCGGGAATGTCTTTCAGCAGAGAGGTGTAATAGTAGGCATTATCCCGTCGCCTTTGGACGAGCTCCTCGAACCGCTCTGTCTGAGCCAATCCCACCGCGGCTTGCATGTTGGTCATGCGGTAATTGAAGCCCAGATACTTGTGCCAGAAATGCCTTTCCTCGGAGAAGGCGTGGTCGCGCAGGTTGCTGGCCAGCCTAGCGATCTGCTCGTTGTTGGTGGTAATCATGCCGCCTTCACCCGTAGTAATGATCTTGTTGGCATAGAAGCTGAAACAACCCGCATCCCCCAGACTGCCGGTGCGTCGTCCTTTGTATTCGGCTCCGTGGGATTCGGCCGCGTCCTCCACCACGTAGAGGTGGTACTTCTGGGCGATCTCCCAGACCTTGTCCATGTACACGGGGTGACCGTAAGTGTGCATGGGGATGATGGCTTTGGTCCTTTTCGTCACCTTGGCCTCGAGCTGATCCACGTCCATGTTCCAGGTGCGCATCTCGGAGTCCACCAAGACGGGCCTGGCCCCTGTGTAGGTCACAGCGTTGGCTGTGGCGATCATGGTGAAAGTCGGGATGATGACCTCATCTCCCGGGCCGATGCCCAGGGTCGCCAGAGCCAGGTGCAAG
>JBBIJG010000076.1:0-213 GCA_037446095.1 Caldilineae bacterium | reverse complement strand
ACGCCGTATCTGGCGCCACAGCATTGGGCGAACGCCTCTTCAAAAGCGGGGATGTACTTTCCGGCCGAGGAGATCCAGTTCGTCTCCAGACAATCCATGACGTATTCTATCTCATTGCCGCCCAGCATAGGCTCACAGACGGGGATGATCTTCCTGCCCAGGTCCAGCTCAGAGACCGGAATCCTCTTGATGGAGACTTTTAATTCCGGCTCG
>JBBIJG010000075.1:0-8894 GCA_037446095.1 Caldilineae bacterium | reverse complement strand
AATTCTTCCCCACGCCGGCTTTCCAATGTGATTTTGCCCGGCATCAATGCGCTCCCACACAGGTCACACCGGTCAGAAGGACACATTTTTGAATATGTTAGCAGAAAAGGGGGAAATGCGCAAGTTCATTACAGCCTTGGGCAGCCTCAGACTCTCTGCACGACGAGGAAGTGGGAGAGGCCGCAAGAGCGCAGCAGAGGCATTTTCTCAAAGGTGTAGGCCACTCCGCGCCCCAGGCGGGCCAGCGTCGGGCGGCGGGCAGCCAGGTGGTCAAAGCCGGGGTAGACGGTGCTATGGTGAAGGACACGCACAGGGAGATCGTGGAAGAGACGGCGCAGGCCGCGCCCGGTATAGACCCGGACATGACCGGCCAGCCTGTTGCGCAATGGATCGGGCAGGTAGTTGACCAGAGGGAAGTTGCCGAAGTGATATTGCCCCTGCCAGAAGACACCGTGGGTCTCCCAGGGCCAGAGGCGGTTGGGGGCAAAGATGACGATGTGCCCGCCAACTCTGGTCACCCGATGGGCTTCGCGCACAGCTTGGGAATCGTCGGCCACGTGTTCCAACACCTCGTGGAGCAGGACCACGTCGAAGAAGCCATCAGCGAAGGGCAGGGCCTCGGCGGGGGCAATCGGGATATGGGGCAGTTCCTGGCCAGCCTGGACCACTTTCTCCGGGTCTACGTCCACCCCGTAAACCTGATCGCTGAAGCGGCGGAAGGCCCGCATGTACATCCCCAGCCCGCAGCCCACGTCCAGGATGCGTGCCCCTTCCAGTGGGGCGTAGCGGCGGATCATCTCCAGCCGCAGTTCTTGCCCGGCCCGCCAGACGTAGCTGGGGTGGCCCAGGGTGATGGCTTTATCTTCCCTCATTTCACCCCCACGTGCACCGCCACCGTGCCCAACATCAATCGGCGATACCATACTTTGCTCAACCCCGCCTTCTCCATCACCGCTTTCAACTCCTCCGGCGACGGGAAATAGGTCAGGGAGTGGGGAAGATAACGGTAGGCTTCCTTCTGGCCAGCCAGGGCTCGGCCCAACAGTGGCACCAGCTGGTAGAAGTAGAGGTGGAAGAGCTGACAGAAAACGGGCAGGGTCGGCCGGGCGATTTCCAGATTGACCACCCGACCGCCCGTCTTGACCACGCGGACCATCTCGGCGAAAGCCTGGGGGATGTCAGCCACGTTGCGGAGGGCAAAGCCGCTGGTCACAACATCGAAGCAGCCATTGGTGAAGGGAAGCTGGAGGGCATCACCCATCACAAAACAGAGGCGCGCCCTCTCTCCGGCCCTCCCAACTTTGGCCCGCCCCACTTCCACCATCTCGGGACAAAAATCAACGCCCACCACGCGTCCACGAGGGTAGCGTCGGGCCAAAGCCAGGGCCAAATCAGCCGTGCCGGTGGCCACATCCAGGGCCAGCCCCCTCGGAGGCAAGGCCGCCTGTCGGGCCACGTACCGTCGCCAGGCCTGATCGCGTCCCAGGCTCATCAGGCGATTCATGGGGTCATAGCTTCGGGCGAGGCGGGCAAACATCGCCCGAATGAAGTCGGTTTTTCGTATTGGAGGAGGGAGATTGGACATAGGAAGGTGCGACGCACCACAGGGGCTTCCAGCCGGACGTCCATCCTTCGCCCCGCTCAGGACAGGCGCCGTCTGAAAATATTCACACAACCTTCTCGCGCAACTTGGCGCTGACATAGTCAAGGGTAGCCACCACGACAGCGATGGCCAGCATCGCTACCCCAGCCTGACGGTATTGCAACAGGTTGATCCACTGTTGAATGATGAAGCCAATCCCTCCTCCGCCGACAAAGCCGATGATGGTTGACATGCGCACATTGATGTCCCAACGATAGATGGTGAAAGCGATGTAAGGAGGCACAATCTGGGGGACGACGCCGTAGATGATGACCTGCAATCCGGTCGCGCCGGTGGCCGTGATGGCCTCAATGGGACCAGGATCTATGCTCTCCACTTGTTCGGAGTAAAGCTTGCCCAGGGCAGCAATGGAATGCAAAGTGAGGGCCAATACCCCGGCAAAGGGGCCGATGCCGACCCAGATGGCAAAGACGATGGCCATGATGAGCGGCTCGACAGCCCGCAGGGCGTTCAGGACCATGCGCGTGACGTAGTAGATGATGAGCCCCACCGGTAAGGGATAGTCCGCTCGCAGGACGAGGCCGAGGAGGCCCCCTGCGGCAGCCCCACCGAGAGCCAAGGGGATGGTGAGGGGGGCTTCTCCGCCGGGCCTGTAGAAATCGTGGACACCCCGGTAAGCGAGGAAGAGGAACAAGCCTCCGGCCAGAGTGCCCAGCACCAGACCCAATCCACGCTGGATAAACGGGCTGTTGATGCGCTCAAGGAACGCATCCAGCAAGGTGCCGGCCAGGGAACCCAAAATCAGGATGCCTGCCAGCCCTCCAAAAACGGGGAGCAGCAGAGCCAACAGCTCGGCCAGAGTGCCCAGGATGTTGCTCAGAATGCCGCCCAGGATCCCACTCAGGGCCAGGCTGACCTGGGTCCCCACACCGGAAACGAGACCCCCCATGAACAAAGCCCCAGCGGAGACCACAATCATCTGCACGTAGCGCGCCGAGCCCGCCAGCCAGGTATTGGGGGTAAGCCTCAGGCGCAGCATGGGCCGGGTGACGGTGACATAGAGTCCGCCGACCAAAACCGCCAGGATAGGGGCGCCAAGCCAGCCCCGATGACCCAGGTCGAGAGCCACATCAACGACCGGCTGGAAGGCTTGCCGGCCCAGCACCCACCCCAGAGGCAAGGGCAACAAGGTCGCCAGGAAACCACCGAGGGGCATCCGGACGGAGCGCATGATGTTGGAGGCGGCAATGAAACTGATGGCCACCGAGATGGGTACGGCCAGGGTGGTAGCCATGAGAGCCAGGAAAACCGTCTCGACCATCCTTTCAAAGGTGACCTTGAGCGCCTCGCTGGGCCGGGGCAGGCCCACCGGCCAGCTAATCTCGGCCTCGATGGTGTGAGGCTGGTCGCTGGGGCCCACAGTAGGGACTTTGAATTTGCCCTTGAAATGACCGTCGGCGTCAGTTCTGAGCGCGCCTAAGGGCCGGGCTGTGTCGCTACCGGGTTGCTTCCAGCGAACGTAGCCCTCGCTATGGGGCCGGAAGTTGAATCCCTCGATCTCCACTGTGTCCCTGGTTTCACCGCAATACGCCGACAGGGTGATATAGGGCTGACCCGCCCCGGCTTCGGGTTGAGCCAGTGGGGTACCGGAGCAGGGTATCAAGAAGTAGGCATAGGCCGTCTGCCGCCTGGTATCCCTCTCGAACAGGTCGGGATTCAGCAAGCCATGTAGGGCGCGGCTGACCTGTTCCTGGCGTTGGGGTTCTCGCGGCTCTTCCAGATTGATGTCAGTAACCTGCCAGCCATAGGCATAGATGAGGACACCAATAAAGATCAGCGCGATGTAAACAATGGTGCGGACCAGAGGCCTAGGCCTTTTCTCCATATTTCAACTCCGTCGTGGGGATGGGGCACCATGGTCTCCCGCTGTGAGGGAAAAACCCGGTTTCTGACATTTTGCCAAACTCCGGTTTTAAGAAGTGACCGTCACCTGATTTCCACCTGTTCGGCTTCCTCGCCGTAGATTTCACGGAAACGGGCATCGTCAATCTCCTCAGGCAACCCATCGAAGACCACCGTGCCCTCCTTGAGGGCGATGATGCGGTCGGCATAAGCCCGGGCCAGGCTCAGAAAGTGCAGGCTGCAGAGCATGGTCACGCCTTCTTTTTTGTTCAACTCCTCCAGATAACGCATGATCGAATGCGAAGTAGCGGGGTCCAGTGCCGAGACGGGCTCGTCCACCAGCATGAGCTCCGGGTTCTGCATCAAAGCCCGGGCGATCCCGACCCGCTGTTGCTGTCCACCGCTCAATTCATCTGCTCGCTTGTAAGCCTGGTCAGCGATGCCCACTCGCTTCAGATTTTGCCAGGCCAGTTCGATGTCGGACTTGGAGAAGTGATTGATCAGGCTCCAGGCCGGGTTGGTATATCCCAACCGCCCGGCCAATACGTTGGTGATCACCTTGGAGCGTTTCACCAGGTTAAACTGCTGGAAGATCATCCCGATCCGGCGGCGGATGTGGCGTAGTTCCTCCTGAGAGGCAGCGGTGATGTCTACACCATTCCAGATCACGCGCCCTTTGGTGGGTTCGACCAGGCGGTTGATGCAACGCAACAGGGTAGATTTCCCCGAGCCGCTGAGGCCGATGATGACCAGAAACTGGCCGTCGGGCACCTCGAAGCTGACATCGTTCAGAGCCAGGGTGCCCCCCTCGTATATTTTGGTGAGATGTTCTACCTGGAGCATAGTATCCTCTTATAGCCACCTGGCAATGAACTGAGGCGGGGAGAGTCCTTCCTCTCCCCGCCCTGGGTTGCCGCTCCGGCCGGTCCTCTGCTCCTGCTTAGGAGGCCCGGCGGAAACTCCTGAGCGCGACGAAGGGGCAATGACGTTTTGGCGATGTTACTCTCCCAAGAGCCCGACGACCTCGTCCATCGAGAAGCCGGCCGCTTCAATCTGGCTGCGGATGCCCTCATAGTCCGCATCGCTGGTGGGTATGATATCCTGCCAGGTGTAAAAGTCACCGATGGATTTCATCCAGTCCTCTGTCTCCTTGAACTCCATCAGAGCCAGCTCAATCTTGACCCGCAGTTCGAGTGGAAAGTCCGGCCCAAAGGCCATGCAGTCGTTGGGGATGGGCTGGCTGATGGCCAGGATGCGGACTTTCTGCCCGACGTCTGGGATTGTCTCCCGGACATTGCGGCGGGCATCCTTGATCAGCCAGTCCCCGCACTGGATGTCTTTGCCGTCCGCGGTCAGCGCGCACTCGTCCGCGACGTTGGCGTAGGGTTCGGGATCGTCGCCTGCCTTCCACTTGGGGATACCCGCGACCGCTGGCTGAGGCGGGTTGAAGAAAGTGGTGCCGAAATCGGTTTCGCCGTTGTAGACAGCCAGGACAGCCTGGGGATGCCCACCGGTGGCGACGGCTTCACCTACCTTGACTCCAGCGGCCTTGAGCTGGATGAGGGGCACAATGTAACCGGAGGTAGAGCCGGGATCGGTGTAGCCCCACTTTTTGCCGTTCAGGTCTTGGAGGGTCTTGATGTCACTGTCACGACGCACGAGGAACTGGGCATAATAGAAGCTATCGCCGTACCGAACGGACCTGATGGAAGCGTCCACGCCGCAGCGGGCATTGGCTACCACGTAGGCAAAAGTGGCCGGAAAGCCCATGGATTCCCCCGGGGCGGCGCACATGCCCTCGATAAAAGCGGCGTAGGAGGTGGGCACAAAGACCTTGAACTTGAGGTTGGTGATCCTCTCGAAAGCCTGGCGCATGACTTCACCGCCGGCAACGATCTTACCAACCTCGGTCGAGGGCACGAAATAAACCTGGATCGGCTTTTCCGCGGAGCCCAATTCGCCGGCCGCCGGCGCGGCCAACAGTTTGGCTGCTGTTTCCGCATCCGGGATAATCAGTTTTTGGCCCGGCTGAATCAGAGCCGGCTTCCAAATGCGGGCAATCGTCTTGTCGGTGAAGCTGGCCACGTTGGTCGCATAGACAATGGCCCGGTAGAGCGCACCGTTGCCCAGGTACTTCTCTGAGAGGTTCCACAGGTTGTCATCCTTTTGGACGGTGTAGGTCTGCTCCGCCGTTGGGGGCGCAGCGACAACTGCGCCGGGCAGCATCGCCCCGATTAACACGATAAGCAGCATCACCCCTATCTTTTTCATGCTTTCCTCCTTTAGGTTAGTTTTTAGTTTGGCCTGCTCCCCCAAATGCAACCCTCGATAAACATCACCTCCTTCTGATCTCAACCTGAGGAGATAACCGTATCACCAGTATGATACCATACTTCCGTGTTGGAGGCAAGCTTCGGTGCTCGACTTTACCCACATCTGGCCAGGCAAAGGCCCCCTTCGCTTTCAGGTTGACGATAAATCGCCCTGGAAGAGCCCGCTTCGGCGGGCTTGTATGCTCAGCTTCTCTGAAACCCGCCCCTGCCGCCCGCTGAGCCGTGACAAAATGTGGAGCGGGCGACGATGCCGCCCGCTCCACACCCTTCTTCACCCCACTCCTGCCCAATCGGGAAGAGTTTATCCAGCCTCGGCGAGCCGTAAGGTCTCCCCCACATCCTTTTTGCTCTGCCGGATGGCCCACACCAGTACGGCCAGAAGAATCAAGCCGGCCACCCAAAGGCCAATGGTTCCCCGATACTGGACAATAATGGGGGCGGCCAACAAACTGACCAGATTGACCACCTTGATCATGGGGTTCAAGGCCGGGCCGGCGGTGTCCTTCAGGGGGTCACCCACCGTGTCCCCTTCCACACTGGCTTTGTGGGCCGGTGAGCCCTTGCCGCCCAGATGACCGTCCTCAATGTACTTCTTGGCGTTGTCCAAAGCCCCGCCGGCAATGGCCATGTAGACGGCCAGCAGTTGACCCGACAGGATCACGCCAGCCAGGAAAGCACCCAGAGCCTCCACCTGGAAGATAATGCCCACCAGCAAAGGCAGCGCTACGGAAAGGGCCACCAGACTGACCAGCTCTTTCTGGGCGGCTGCGGTAGTGATGCTGACCACCTTGTCGTACTCGGGCGCTACTTTCCCTTCCAACACACCGGGGATGTGGAATTGCCGCCGCACCTCCTGCACAACGAACATGGCCCCCCGCGACACTGCGCGCAGGGCGAAGGCGGAGAACAGAAAAGGCAAAGCCCCCCCCAGCAGGAAACCGATGGTGCCTTCCAGCAGAGAAACCCGAATGGCGGTGATGAATTCGGATTCTGGAATGCCCAGCCGGGCCTGCACCACGGCGATGTCGGTGACATAAGAGAAGAAAAGGCTGGTGGCAGCCACTACCGCCGAGGCGATAGCTACCTGCTTGGTGATGGCCTTGGTCGTGTTACCAACTGCATCGAGCTCGGCCATGATGGCCCACGCCCGTTCGCTCACGCCGGCCATCTCACCAATGCCGTTGGCATTGTCGGCGATAGGCCCGTAAGAATCCATGGCCACGTTGTTGCCGGTGTGCGACAGCATCCCAATGCCGACCATAGCGACCCCGTACAGCATGTAGATGGGTGGCATACCGTGAAATACGAGATAGCTTACTCCCAGGGCAATGCAGATCACCACCACACTCCACACGCTGGACTCTTTGCCCACCGCGATACCGGATAGGATGGTGGTCGCCGTACTGGTTTTGGTGGATTCGACGATTTCCTGGACGGGACGGCGTTTGTAGGAGGTGAAGTACGAGGTCAGAGGGTTAAAGGCCACTGCCAGACCCACCCCAACGGCGTTCAGGAGGGCCAATTGCCACTCATGAGCGTAGAACCAGGAGAAGATGAAAGCCCAGAAAACCGTGTTTACACTGGATACCTCATAAGAGCGGAACATGGCCTCCTCGGCGTCTTTCGCTCGCAGGAACTTGAGGGGGAAATTCTCCCAGATTGGCACGGTGAAAGTGCCCAGGATCGAGGAGATCACTCCGATGGCCCGCACCACCAGAGGATAGACGATCCAGAAGGTATCGCCGGTCATATGGAGTAAGACCAGCCCCAGAATCAGAGTGGAAACGATGGTGACCTCGTAGGACTCAAAGATATCAGCCGCCATACCGGCGCAGTCACCCACGTTGTCGCCCACCAGGTCGGCGATAACTCCAGCATTGCGAGGATCATCCTCCGGCATGCCTTGCTCCACCTTGCCTACCAGGTCGGCGCCCACGTCGGCTGCTTTGGTGTAAATCCCCCCGCCGATGCGCATGAAAAGCGCCACCAGGGTACCGCCGAAACCAAATCCCAGCAGCGCGTCGGGAGCAGCCTTGCCAAAAATCATAAAGATAGTCGTACCGCCCAAGAGCCCTAAACCATCGGTCAGCATCCCGGTGAAGGTCCCGGCCCGATAGGCGACGGTCAGAGCATTGTTATAGTTCTCCTTAACCGCTTCGGCCGACACGCGGATGTTGCCCTCAATGGCCACCCGCATACCAAGCTGACCCACCAGAGTGGAGAAAGATGCGCCAACAATGAAGGCGATGGTTCGGCCAATCGCCACAACGATCACCGCGTTTGGGCCAAACCGCTCGAGCGCCTCTTTAGAAGGGGGCACCACATAGACGCTGAGAAACAGGATCATCGTCAGACAGGCCAGGACTATCACCATGGTACGGAGCTGTCGCCGCAGATACCCTTCGGCTCCTGTCTTGATGGCCCGCCACACCACTTGCATCTTCTCCGTGCCTTTGTCACGCCGGAGAGTATCGCGCCAGAGCCAGTAGGCGTACAACAGGCTGATGAAAGCCACCACGATGACTCCCCATAGCATCCCTTGTTCCGTAGCGCTCAGTTCTGTCATGTCTTCCTCCTCACAGAATTTTTGCCTCTGCCTCCGAGCAGTTTGCCATCGGTCTGGATGTTCGGCTCAGGCAGGGCCCGGCGACCAACACGCTATGGAGGCCACCGCCATCCGAAGCGGACATTTCGACGGCCGGCCTGGGGCAGGGCAGACGGCTTCTATTTTACTAAATATAGGCTTAAAAGTCAACCGGGTCAAACGTGCCCGTCTACCGGGTCCCATTGGACAAGATCGGCTTCTTTGGTGTAGAATGTAACCCTAGGACAATCTCCTTCATGAGGTGCCTGGCACGCCCATCATGCCTGGAGATTGTCCTTTTGTCAAATCAGGCCACCCCTCTTAAAGATGGGGGTAAAGTCAAGGGGCATGAAATGCCCGTGCTACGGAGCAGCGCCCGATGAAATGGGGCTGACCACAGCAATACAGCAGGAATTCGAAAATTGGATTCCAGTAACCGTAGGGCGGTTTATATGGCGAGTACTACAGCTTG
>JBBIJG010000074.1:8522-8899 GCA_037446095.1 Caldilineae bacterium | reverse complement strand
CTGGGCATGCACGGTGCCCAGCGAGATGATGACCCAGTCTACCCCCGTTTTTCAGTAACAGCCGGGCCATCGTTTCATCCAACAGCAGGCCATTGGTGGTCACCGTCAGACCTATGTTGAGGGTCGCTGCCAGTCTCAACATGTCCGGCAGGCGAGGGTGAACCAGCGGCTCGCCGAAGCCGCCAAAGGTGAGCCGCCGCAAGTTAGGAAAGGCGCGTAGCCCCTCGATCACGGCCTGGAATGTCTCCCAGCTCATCTCGCCGGGGGCATCTCGCCACACCTGGTGCACACATACGGCGCAGTTCAGGTTACAGCGGGTGGTGACCTCAACGTAGGCCCGGCGGGCATCGGGCCGAGTTGGGTAGAGGACCAGTTCC
>JBBIJG010000074.1:0-8483 GCA_037446095.1 Caldilineae bacterium | reverse complement strand
ACCAGGTTGCAGCTCCAGGTGGGCCACTGTCTCGGCCGGCAAGGTCAGGTGGCGATCAGAGTCCATCACTGTGGTGGCCATGGAAGGTCAACTCCTAAAGGCTAAGCTGCTGCCTGGATCAAAGCCAGGAGTTGCTCCCGCTTCTCCTGGTAGGTATCGGTGAAGAGCGGAGTACATTGTTCGACCTCTACCTCACCGGCAGCCAGCTTGTTGGCAAAGATGAAGCAGGTCGGCTGGCCGCAGGCTCGGCAGTTGGTGCCGGGCAGCAGTTTGTACACGTCCAGGGCCCGCAGCCGCTCCCGCCTGGCGGTACTGGGCTCGATCTCGTCTCGCCGCTCCCAAGTGCGGTTGATCATGTCCACCAACCGCTCGATGACCGTGGTGGCCTCCTGGCGATCCTCCAGGCGGCTGACGGCGATCTCGTAGGGCTGCACCGTCACCGCCCGGCCACCCATGCGCCAGGTCAGGATGTGCGTGCCGTGATCGTAGATGGCCCCCTTCCAGGTAGCGTTCAGGTAAGGCAAAACCTGGCTGATGTCCACGATCAGGCGGGCAATGGCATTGAACCGCTCGGCCCCCGGGTCGCAGGGCGGCGAGGTCACTTCCAGGTCATATTTTTCAATCAAGGCACTCATTTACCATTCCCTCATACCAGTGTTGTCACCAACCACCCGGCCAGCAGGAGGAACAGCCCGGCCGTGGCCAGTTTGATGGTTGCCGCCCGGCGGTTGATGAACCGGCCCAGTTGCTGCGAGGTGGTGCCAAAATAGGCCAGCAGGAAGACCACCACCAGCGGCAGGACGAACATCAGGTTGTAGAGCAGCAGGTATAGCCCGGCTCGCACCCGCAAGCCCGGCACGCCTAGCACGAAGAGGATGGTCGGCAGGTAGACCTGGCCGGTGCAGGCCAGCTCGATGACCGAGATCGCCGCCCCGGTGACCAAGGCCACCGGCACAAAGGCCCGCAGCCCCGCCCCCTCGCGGATGACGCGGTTGATCCAGCGTCGCAGGTGGGCAGGCAGTTTCAGGCGCATCTCCTCCGGCTTGCCCCGGCGGGCCTGCCACCAGTCGTGCAGGCTGCCGAAAGCCAGGAACAGGCACAGGGCCGCCGTCAGCCCATACACCCAACGGCTCAGGGCATCCAGGAAAGGCAGCGATGCCAGGAACTTGAGCAGCCCCACTCCTATGCCCAGGTAGGTCAGGAAAACGCCCAGGGCAAAGGCGGCTCCCACGGCCAGCACCTGCCGTCCTTTGCGGCCCATAAAGGCCAGGTAGGAGATGAGAAAGACGATGGTGGCAAAGGCACAGGGGTTCAGCCCGTCCACCAGCCCGGCGGCTAACACCGTCAGCAGGCCGAAGGAACGGAAGCGCTCGATGATGCTGCCGGCCGCTTCGCTCTGAGACTCCTCCCACCCTTCCCACATCGCCTTGGCCCCACTGGCGGCGTAACGGGAGATCAGTGCCTCCAGGCTGCGGGCGTGCAACTCTTCGCCCACCAGCCCCTCGTCGCCGACGAACACCGCCGGGGCGGTCAGCCGCTTCTCCTCCGGCACGCCGGCCCGCTTCCCCAGCCACTCGGCCAGGGCTGCCTCGGCCTGGACGTCGAAAGTGTGGACGACGAGTTGCGGGTAACGGTGTCCCAGGTAGTTCAGGTCCAGTTGCACCCGGTCACACTCACGGCAGCCAGGCTGGTAGAAGTAGGCCAGGTGGATGGCTGGTACGGGGTCGGCCGCAGCGGTTGGCATCGGCGTGGGGGTCAACTCTGCTTGAGGCAAGGCCACGCCGCCTTGGGCCAGGTAGTGGTCAATGAGTGCCTCCAGTCGAGCCTGGATCTCGTCGTTGCCCAGGAGGGCATAGTCGCCGATAAAGATCTCGGGGACGTCCCCGTATTCCAGGCCGTACCGCTGCTCCAGATCGTACATCAGCGCCGAGTCGCCCTTCTCCAGGTCCCACTTGTGGACGACGACCTGCCCTTCCTCGTACTTGGCCAGGATGGGTGGCAAGATGTCTTCCAGGAGCGTCAGGCAGGGGCCACAGTGGCTGTCGTAGAAAAGCCAGAAGTGCACCACCGGCTGTGGTGTGGGAGTTTCTTCGCAGAGGTGGCAGACCTTGATGGTCGGCGTGGGCCGGGGGGGGGGACTGGCAGCATGGGTGGGGGTAAGCTTCGGCCCGACCACCAAACCGGGAATATCTGGATAATCCACCCCGCCAGCAACCAGGTATTCCTCAATCAGCCCCGGCAGGATTCGGGGAATCTCCACGGAACCCACCAGGTGGTGGTCGCCGATGAACAAGGCCGGCACCCCCTGGCGGTCAGGCGGGACGCTGTAGGCCTCCACAGCGGCCCGGTATAACTCATAGCCTCCTGGTTCGGAGGTCTCGATCAGTTCAATTTGCAGTTGGTCCCCATACTTGGCCTGCAACGGCGGCAGCGTCTCGTTGATGACCACGTGGCAGTGGGGACAGGTCGTGGACCAGAACAGCACGGCCCGCACCACCGGCTCTTGGGCCTGGGCCACAGGCAACAGAAGCCCCCCGCAGACCAACAGCAGCGTCAGCAGCAATGCGGTCTTTCTCACCTCGTCCATACACGTCCTTCCCAGCTCAGGGCGTCCGCGATCCAGCGGTGCAGTTCTTCTCTGGTCGGCAGGCGGCGCTCGACCACCAACTGGCCGTTGATGACCAGGCCGGGCGGCTCGCTCAACAGATAGCGATCCATCTCCTTGCGGTCGTCCACCCGCCGCACCGGGATCGGGAGCCCCAATTCGTCCAACGCCTGGCCTACCATCAGCTCTAGTTGCAGACAATGGTAGCAGCCGTCTCCCAATACCTTGATGTCCATAGCTCGCCTCCTCACCGCGACAGCCCCCGCCAGGTGAGCCCTCAGCCAGGCCCGGGCAAGCCTGGCGGGGGCCTATCGTTTATGCCGAGGCGTATTTCGCCCTCAGCTCCTTGACCAGAGCCACGATCTGCTCCTTGGGCGGGAAGCTGATGGCATCCTCCGGACAGGCCTTGGCACAGCCCATGCAGTAGACGACACAGTTGTTGGGACGCGCTACCACCGGATGCGCATTGTCGTCATCCCAATCGTACACGTCGCCAGGGCAATGTTCGATACATGCCTGGCAACCTGTGCAGTCGTCGTAGTTGACCGTAGGCCACCAGGGGATCTCCTGTCTCGGAATACCTTCATACGTCTCTGCCATCTTTATTGACTCCTTTCTTTGTCCATAGGACAGGTAGATTCAGTAGATCACAACTTGCTCTCGCTGGATTTGCAATCCAGCGGCCAGGCGGCGGATTACAAATCCGCTGTGAGCAAAAATGTGATTTACTGAGATTGGGCCACCCATCCCACCGCTTGACATCACTTGCTCAGACCGGCCACTGCCTCAGCTACCTTGTTGTAGGCGTCGTCGGTGGACATGTTGCGCAGGTCCAGGGGGATGATCTGCTTGTCAAAGTCGCCCCCTAGCTCGGCGATCGCCTCCTTGAACATTTTGCGCTGCATCTTGGGATCGCACCCTCCCACGATGTAGATGAGCTCCGGCTTGGCATAGTCTTTCCAGAAGCGGTCCCCATCGTCCACGCAGAGCTGAGGATGGATGATAGCATATTCCACATCGAGTTCGTTGCGCACGCGGTTGATCAACCGCCAGAGGTTCAACTCCTGGAACCCTGGGCACTCCCCGGTGCAAAAGCACATCACAAATCTCGGTTTCTCAGCCATTTCTTATTACCTCCTTGTATCGGTGACTGCCAGGCAAGGGTTGACTTCATGCCTGGCGTAGCGGTGACCTCAACCCCCGCCTGCGGCGGGGGCTTCACACCGTCGAAACCTCGTCGGCGGCGACTGCAGGGGGCGGACGCTTGATACCCGGCCCGCGTCCGACTTGGCACGGGCAGCGCTGGAGCCTCCGCAGCCGGCCTCTACACCTCATGGGAACCACCGCCTTTCACTTCATTGGCCTGTTGCTCCCGCCGCCGGACGCAGTGGGGACAGGGACAGGTCCGCCACACTTCGTGACCAGGAGGGGGAGCCGTTTCTCCTTGCCCTCCGGCGAGCAGGTCCAATAGCCGCAGCACCCGGCCGTTGTTCAAGCGGTACAGGGTGTTGTTGCCCTCCCGCTCGTCCACCACCAGCCCGGCCGCCCGCAGTATGGTCAGGTGCTGGGAGACGTTGGGCTGGCTGCGGCCCAGCAAGGCCACCAGATGGCAGACGTATTGCCCCTCCTCCCGCAACGCATTCAGGATGCACAGTCGAGCAGGGTGAGCCAGCGCCTTGAAGATTTTCGCTTGAACGCGGTAAGCCTGCATCGCTCTCCTCGCTTTCCCGGCTCTGTTTACCGAAGGTCTTCTGACCGAGGCAAAAAGGGCTCGGGCTTCGAGCTCAGTCGAGCCGCCGGGGGACCTCACCCAACGATAGCACGAAAAGGAAGGCTACCTTTGCGAAGGTTGCGAATAGCCCTGACAACAGTGCCGTTCCTGGCGGGCGAAAGCGCTCTTTGAGAGTCGCTTCCAAACCTTCGCAAGGGTTTTCTCCTCCTGAGTTTTTAGGCACGCTCTCAGGCTTTTTCGGCCACGGCGGAGGTCAGCCATTGTCGGACCTCGGCCTTGGTGGGGATACGGCCGGCACAGACCAACTTTTCGTTGATCACCAGCCCCGGCGTGAACATCAAGCCATATTTCAGGAACTCTCCATAGTCCGTGATGTGTTGCAACGTCACCTCAGGGCAGTCGTCGCCCAGCTCTGCTTCCATCTCCTCCAGAGTGGCGACCACTGTCCGGAAAACGCGCTCACAATTGACGCACCCCGGTCCCAGAACCTTGATACTGATTGCCAATTTACGCCTCCTGTAAGTTTTTTGATTTCGTACACTTTAAGGGGAGCTAACGAGGCTCAGTAGACCTCAATTGGGCCTTGGAGTCGAGGCTTTAGCCGGATTTTCCCACCTGAAGGCTCCACTCCAGGTGACCCTTGGCGGTCTAATGAGTCTCGGCCGAGACCATGGCTTGGCGGTTGCGCCGGTCAACCAAGGCCAGACCGAGAGCCAACACCCCCACAAAAGCCACCAGATAGGCCAGGATGAGCCAGGCGCTGCTGCCGTCAATCCAGGCTCCATACAGCAGCCCGGCCAACGTGCTGAACAGAGCCACCCACGCTACGTAGACCCAGGCTCTCAGCCGGCCAATGATGGTGGCGGTGATCAAGATGCTCTGCAGGCTCAACTCGGGGTCGGCCATCAGATAGGCCAGCAGTGGACCACGATGCATCCCCAGGCTGAGGAACATGTTGGCGATGGGCACCTCGACCAGGGTGGGGAAGTACATGAACACCCCAAACACTACACCGGCTAGGTTACCCAGAACCGTATTGTGGCCCGCCAGGGCCTGGATCCACTCGGGCCGAATGAGCTGGCGAATGATGCCCACGGCAAAGACACCCACGATCAGCAGCGGGAAGATTTGCCTGACGAAGCGCCACGACTCCCACAGCCATTCCTGGATCTCGTATTCCTCAAAGTGTCTGCGCGCCAGGTACCACAATACCCCTATCGCCAGAGCCACCCCGCACAACTTGCCGGTGAATTGAATGTCCAGGCCGCCGGCGTGGGGCGTCATCCTGGTTGCAGCGACGAGCAAGGTCAGGACAACCAGGCCCAAAGCAACCCATGTCCAGCGGTTGTAGCCCTCGTCCACCTTGTTGAGGCCGAACCAGGCCGTGACGGCGATCAGGGCCAGCAGGAAGATGAGGATGGCTCCCTGTGCGGTAACACCCTCTTCGCCCTTGCTGGCATCAAAGGGCACCAGGCGGTAGAGCGCGTCCTGGAAGCGGTCCATGCCGGCGATGGGCAGCGTCACCTGAGCGTAGCTGTTGGTCAGGAGGCCGATCTTGAGCGTGCCTGAAAGCAGCAGCACGACCAGCACCAGCAGAAAAGCTAACGCGGCGTGGCGCATCCGGCCCTGCATGGCAAACAGCGCGTCGGTTTCCTTGTCGTGTGCCATGTCTTCGCGGCTGAAGATCAGCGCCATAATCATGCCGATGCCAATGCCGAAGGTGAGCGAAAGCAGCAGGCGGGCAAAGGCCAGGTCGGCCCCGATGACGCCGCCGGTGTAGACCAGCGCCAGGATGTTGGCCGCCGGCGCAAAGAACAAGAAGGTGATGGCCGGGCCGATTCCCGCGCCCTTTTTGTAGATGCCGGCGAACAACGGCACGATGGTACACGAGCACACGGCCAGCACCGAGCCAGCCAGGGCGGCCGCAGGATAAGACATATACTTGGGTGTATTGCGGCCCAGGAAGCGCGTGATGGCTTCCTTGGGGACCAAGGCGGCCAATCCGCCGGCAATGAAGAAGGCCGGCACCAAACACAGCAAAACGTGGGCGGCCAGGTAGGCGGCCAGGTTGCCCAGACCCCCTTGCAGTAACTTGACCAGGTAAGAAAGGATATCCATTGTGTATCTCCTATGGGATTGACTTTACCTCGATCGTCGGCTCGATCACGATCTCCGACTTGACCGAATTAGCGACCAGACTGTATTTTTGCGCACCCTGCAGGGCACGACGCACACGCGCTTCGACGACGGCCGGGTCTTCCTCACCTGCCGCAACCCGGATGACCGGCCAGAGGCGGACGTGGGTGAAAGTCTCCGTGCGGTCCAGTTCAATCAACTTGGTGCCCTCGGCACGGCAGGTGTACGACAGTAAATTGAGCTTGAATCGCTCCGCCGCCCAGATGAACATCATCATGATGCAGGTGTTGACCGCGGCCACGAATGCGTCTTCGGGGGTCAGCACGCCAGGGTGGCCCTGGGCGTCGGGCGGGGCGGAAAAATCCATCTCCGGGCCGTTGCCCATGACGATGTGTCCCCAGTGCTCCCCCTTCCACGAGACGGTGGTGTGATAAGTTGCCGTACGGCTCATGCTGAGATCCCCTGTTTCTCGTAGAATGCGGCGTACTCGCGCTCCAGGGCCTCCCTGTACGCTTCCTCCTCGTCGCCGGGAATAGGGTTGTAGATCTTGACCACCTCCAGCAACTCGTGCGTCGTGCCGTCGCCGGGTGTTTTGCCGGCCTGGTGGAACTGCTGGAAGATGGCCGGCAGGGCGATCAACGTCACCACCCGCCCGTTCACAGCCACCTTCTGCACCGGGATGCCCGAGCCGCACGAACAGGTGGCCACCACCGCCTCCTCTTCCTCCGATTCCGACACCTCGGCTGATTCCACAATCACTTCAACGGGCCGGCCCGCCGGTTTGCCCAGTAGTTCGTCTACCAGGCCGGCCACGCGCTCCGCTGTGATCTCGGCGGCTTTTCGTCCGGCCTCGTTCAATGTGCGGCTACCCTCAATTTGCCCCAGCTCATCCCCGGTCAGCAGATCGCTCACCACGACGCTGGCCGCCGGTTTGCCGGAGTACATCTCGGTGGCCCGGGCAGCGCAGCGTTTGTCACAACCGTCCACGGCCACGGTCGGATAAAAGCGGGCGAAAGCACGGTCCCCTTCCCCGCCGGCCAGGAAGAGCGGCAGACAGATGGTCACCGTGTCGGCGGGGCGCAGTTGCTCTAGGACTTTCAACGCGGCCAGCCGCGTCACGGTACCCTCCGGCAATTCTTCGCCGGAACAGGCTATGATTCCTACTTTCTTCTTTGGCAGGTCAGGCATCTTCACCTCCATCCCTGGAAAGTTCATCTACGACGGCAGCGACTTCTTCCGCCAGCACGTGGGCCAGTTGCTGCCCACCCTCATCAAGTTCTGAGATTCCCTTCGGCCTGAACTGGCGATGGCGGCGGTAGGCGTCGAGCACGGCCAAGTCCTGTGCCACCGTCCCGCCGCTCTCCTCCACCATCTTGGTCGCGCAGGCCAGCTTGCAGCCATCAATGGTCACCACCGGGTTCCCGGCCACCGCTGCACGCGCCTCCTCGTCACCCAACACCAGCAGAGAGAGCGCCACCAGTTCTGTGTCGGCCGGGCGCATGTCCTCGGTCACTTCGTAGGCCGCCTGGCGGCTCACAGTGCCGTAGGTCTTGCCGATGCCGCTGCACGGCACGATCACCACTTTTCGTCTGTGGTCATTCATAGCTTCTTCATCTCCTCCTCGGCCTGCTCCCGCACCAGGGCAAAATAACCCTGCGGGTCGAGCAGGCGAGCGCAGTCAGATTCCCAATCCTCGGCCTCGATCACGGCCAGCCAGCCTTCGCCGTAGGGATCCTGATTGATCACCTCTGGGGTGAGGTCCATGGCTGGGTTGACCTCCGCCACCCTGCCGGCCACCGGTGAAGGCAGGCTGACGTTGGCCTTTATCGTCTCGATCACAGCTACTTCGTCGCCGAAAGCCAGCGCGGTGCCTTCCGGCTTGACCTCGGCGAAGGCTACATCGCCGCTCTTTTGCTGCAAAAAGTCCGAAAGGCCAATCCGCACCCTCACCTCCTCCCCCCGGCCTGGCGGCCACCCCCCTCCCCCTCTCTCCATCATCTGGGGAGAGGG
>JBBIJG010000073.1:0-8906 GCA_037446095.1 Caldilineae bacterium | reverse complement strand
CGATTTATCGTCGGGCGGGGCCGGGCGGAGAGACGCAAGGCCATGGCCGACTACTCTACCATAAAGCGAGGTACCAGTATTAGAGCCTATCCGGAAACCCGTGCCTTCGCCCGAAGACTTTTCGGATAGCCTGTAAAAAATTAGCTCTGTGAGCTCACCTGGGAAGCTGAGAGTCTGGTGTAGAAGAGTTTTTGCTGTTCTCCATCGCCCTTTTGAGGTCTTCCATCTCCCGCGCCAGATTCCTCTGGCGATGGATGAGGCTGAAAACGTAAACGAAGGTAAGCCCCCAAAAGATGGCATAGGCAGCGAAAAGATACTCCATTTCAGGCCTCATTCGTTATGGTTAGACCTCGGGGCGCATCCCCTCGCCCCGATGGCCACATCGCTATGACCGCGCCTACCGACAGGAGGCCGCCGCCAATCCACAGCCAGCTCACCAGAGGATTGACCACCAACTGAAAGCTGGCCAGCCCATCCTGTTCCAGTCCCCCCAGAATCACATACAGGTCCCCTTTGAGGCTGCTGTGAATGGCCACCTCCGTCACCCAGGGGTTTTTGAGGACCCAATGGTTGTTCTTCTCCGCCACCAGAGTAGTGACCCTCCGGCCCGTCCTGTACACGCCTAGAGTGGTCGCAAACCTCACCTTGCTCTGATAGGTCTCGGGGTTGGCGTTCAGCACCTCTATGGCATAATCCTCGTACTTCAGGGTGTAGTCACCAATGGCGACCTCTTCGCCCGGCCGCAGAGAGGCCAGCCATTCGTTTTTGTAGAAGGAGGAACCGATCACCCCGATGGCGATGAGGACGATGGCCAGGTGGACGATATAGCCGCCGTAGCGTCGTCGGCCCCGGGCGATCAAACGCCCCAAGGCGACCAGGTAGCCCTCGCCCCCTATACGGCGGCGGGCCATCAAGCCTCGGTAGAACTCGGAGACGATGGTGGCGGTGACAAAAGCGCACACGGCAAAGGACAACAGGGCGAAAAGCTCTCTGATCCCCAATACAAAGAGGATGACAGCCCCAACCAGAGCGAAGACGGCCTGATAGACGAGTCCGCGCCAGAGCCTGTCGGCCGCGGTTCGCCGCCAGGCCAGGACGGGGCAGACCCCGATGAGCAGCACCAGGACTAGAGCCAGGGGGCCAAAGGTCCGGTTGTAAAAAGACGCATCGAGAGCAATCCGCTCCCCTCTGGCGATCAGGGTCAGGGTAGGGAAGATGGTGCCCAGGAAGACGGCCAGGGCCATCCCACAGAAGAGGAGGTTGTTTAACAGAAAGCCGGATTCGCGGGAGAGCAGGGCTTCCAGTTCGTTCTCACCGGCCAACTGCCGCCGTCGAGAGTAGAGGAGAAACAGGGGACCAAGCAGGATGAGAGCCATGAAGGCCAAAAGGTAATAGGTGATAGGCAGCGCGCTGCTGGAAAAGCCGTGCAAGTCGGAAAGGATGACCCCACCCCGGGTCACAAAGGTGGCGAAGAGGCACAGCACAAAAGCCAAGATGGCCAGCACCATATTCCAGACTTTGAACAGACCCCGCCGCTCCTGCATCACGGCCGAGTGCAAGAGAGCCGTCCCTATTAGCCAGGGGACCAGGGAGGCGTTTTCCACCGGGTCCCAGGCCCAGTAGCCGCCCCAACCCAACTCCACGTAGGCCCACCAGGCTCCCAGGAGGATGCCGATGCCTAGAGTCAGCCAGGCAAAGAGGCTCCAACGCCGGATGCCTCGCAGCCACCTGTCGTCCAGTTGGCCGGTCAGCAGGGCAGCCACGGCGAAAGCGAAAGGCACCGTGTAACCCGCGTAACCCAGGAACAGGGTGGGCGGGTGGAAGATCATGCCGGGGTTTTCCAGCAAGGGCAGCAGCCCTACTCCCTCCGCCGGTCTTATGGGCAACGTGGCGAAAGGGTCATTGACAGTGACCAGCACCAGGGCGAAGAAAGCCTCGATAAAAGCCAACACCGCCAGGGTCTGAGAATGTAGCTGTCTGTCCCAGGCTTTCTCCTGCGAGACCACGAGAGCGGTTATAATAGCCAGGAACCATAGCCACAAAAGAAAAGACCCCTCCTGCCCGGCCCAGAAAGCCGAGATTCGATAGACAGTCGCCAGGTGGCTGCTCACGTGCTCATACACGTATCGGACCCGAAAGTCTGGGGCGAGCAGAAGGTAAAGCAGAACAGCCGAAGCGAGGGTGACCAGGCCTGCCACAGCCAGGAGGCCGTTGCGGGCGCTCTGCACCAGCCCCGGGCGTCCTTGTCGTTGCCCCACCCAAGCTGCCGCCGCAGCGTAAGCTGAAACGATCAGAGTTAACAGGATGATCCCATAACCTACCTCAGCCATGGACCCTCCATTAAAGAATACCAGGGAGTTGCCTGGGGCTCAACCCCCAGGCTGAGCCGTTGCCGTGGCGGCTTCTTCGTACTTAGAGGGGCACTTGAGCACCAGGTTATGAGCCTCAAAGATGCCCTCCGCGGTGTACTGGCCCTCCACGACCACCTGCGCTCCATCCCGGAACATATCGGGGCGCAGACCTTTGTAGACCACTGGCAGATGACCGCCCTCGTCGGCGATCTCAAACTGGAGGAGCAGGTCCTGGGCGTTCCAGTCAATGCTTGCCCCTTGGATGATCCCGCTCACCCGCACGTTCCGCTCGTAGACCGAAGGGCCTCTGCTCCGCAGCTCGGTCACCGTCAGATAGGGAGCGGTTGAGCCCTGGATGCTGGTGAAGATGAGATAGCCGATTACCAGCACGACGATGAGCCCCCCGACGATGAACCTGGTTTGTTTGTTGGCCAATTTCCCCGGTCGTTTCGTTCCGGGTCTAGAGATGGCATCCATCACCTTATCCCTTCCTCCGACTTTTCAGATTTCATCCCCCACCGGGTTTTAGATGGTCCTCGATGCGATGCCGGGCGGCGTAGGCCGCCGCCTGCACCCGGGATGTGAGGCCCAATTTAGCCAGGATGTCGCTCACGTAGTTACGCACCGTCTTCTCGCTCAGGTAGAGCGCCTCGCCGATTTCCCGGTTGGTCTGGCCCTGGGCAATGCGAGCCAGGATCTGCAGTTCCTGCGCGGTGAGGCTGGCGAAGGCTGCCCCCTCGACCTGCCGGCGCATCTCCCGCAGCCGGGCAAAGACCCTGGCGGTGAGCGCCGGGTCCAGGAGGTTCTCGCCCTGCCCTACCCGGCGCAGGGCTTCCACCAGTTCCTGGCTGCCGATCTGTTTGAGCACGTAGCCGTCGGCCCCGGCAACAATGGCGTCGAAGAGGGCTTCGTCTTCCGCATACGAGGTCAGCATGAGGATACGCGTTTTCGGATGATGGGCCTTGATCTCCCAACAGGTTTCGATGCCGCTGCGACCCGGCAGGCGTACATCGAGCAACACCACGTCGGGAGCCAGGCTGGACACCCGGCTGACCGCCTCGGCGGCCGTCGCCGCCTCGCCCACCACCTCAATATCCGGCTGCTGGCTCAAAAGGGTACGCAACCCCAGGCGCACCACCTCGTGGTCATCCACCACCAATACCCGCAGGCGCGACATCAGCAGACCTCCCCGCCCGGATGGCAGGGGATCACCACCTCGACCGTTGTCCCCTGGCCGGGCGCACTCTTCAGGCGCAGCTCGCCTCGCAGAAATTCCGCCCGCTGGCGCATGTTGGCCAACCCCTGGCCATTTCCCCCGCTCGCCAACTGGGACCGGGCCGGCAGCCCGATCCCATCATCACTAATCGTCAGCCGGATATGGCTGCCTCCATACTCGAGGTGGACGCACACCTGCCGGGCCTGGGCGTGACGAACCACATTGGTCAGCGCCTCGCGGGCGATCTGCACCAACTGCTCGGCCTGGGCCGGATGGAGCTGGCAGCATCTCTGTCCGGCAACCCGATACTCCGCCTCCAGATAGGTGTCCAATTGTACCTCACGCACCAGTTCACCCAGCACCGCTTCCAGCTCTCGGTGGCCGTCGGAGCGCTGCAAGTCGAAGACATAGTTGCGGATGTTCTGGATGATCTCGTTGAGGCTGGCCATGGCAGCCTGGATGGTCTCCCGGGCCTGGCGGGGGCGCTGTTCGATCAAGGGCAGGATGCTTTCCAGGCGCAGGCCAGCAGCGAAAATGGACTGGATAATACCGTCGTGTAGCTCTCGCCCGATGCGCTCCCGGTCTTCTGCCAGCAGCCGCTGAAGTTCGATAGTCTCGATCCGCCGCTCCACCTCGGCCTCAAGGATCTCCAGCGAGCGGGTGATGGTGTAGGCCATGACCAGGCCACAGATGGAACGAAAGACGGGCACGGGGATGCCAATGGTGGCGATGACGGTGGAGTAATTGAGCCAGGAAGCAGGGGGGAAAGGGCCAGCAGGGACCATCAACCCGCCAGCGATGGCGTAGCCAGCGAAGGTGTAGGCCGCGCCTCGCAGGAAACGGGCGATGCGGGGCATGGCCATTGTCTCTGCCTGGCGTGCCTGGCGCAGAAAGCCCAGGCAGGCCAGGGTGCTGCCCGGCAGGGCCAGGCCGTAGCGGCTGAAGATGTCGCCCAGGCTCAACAATTCCTCAAGGGAAAAAGCCCTCAGTGCGGCCAACAGGAGGAGCACTCCGCCCCATAGGACGAACATCATGCCAGGCACGGCTCGGGCCCCTCGAGAAAGGGCCGGCCGGCTCAGCCGAAGCCCGAACTGGAACAGGCAGAAAAAGGACGTGCCCAAGACCAGCAAATGAAGGATGTGCGAGGCGGTCACCAGAGGGGCGGGTAAATAGACGGCCTGCAAAGGTATGAAAATATAGCCCCACTCGTTGAAGCCGTGAATGATGCCAAAAGCAGCCAGCCAGTGGAGGCTGCGGGCCAGCTCCAGTTCACTGCGCCGCCGGCTCTGCAGAGCCGACACCAGCCCGGTGACGAAAAAGACCTGCCCGTAGACGAAATAGAGGATAATCCAGTTAAGCTGGAAAAAATCGGTCACGTTGTACACGCGGCATCACTCCTCTTTTCATTATACCATCTAACCTGCCTCTCTTCAAACTGACGGGTGTCCCCAAAATGAGGGACGTCTGTCACGTGTCAAGCGGGACAGGATGTGGTATGATAGTAATGTCTACTCATCCCTGCTCTGGCTGGATTTGTAATCCCGCCGCCGGGCCGCCGGATTGCCAATTTTCATCCTGGGCGAAGCGAAGGACCAGCAGGAGCGGAGGGGATTTTTGGGGGAGCCCTAGCCCGCAAATTTAAGGTGAATAACGACCAACTCACAGGGCCCCCGCCCTCTCCGTGAGAACTTGGAAGGAGGTGATGCCATTAGCTTGATAGTCTGTGAGAACCTGGCTCTATTCACATTAAGGAGGAGATGCAATGCGCAGGACCTTGAAACTTTTGCTTGTGGCGACTGTTATGTTGGCTATAGCCCTGTTGTTGGCTGCCTGGGGGCTGGCTGGGCCGGCCGATGAGGCTGTCGCCGCAGAAGCCGTCGGCGCTGAGTACGTCGGTGCAGAAGCTTGCAGCAAATGCCACCCAGAGATCTACGAAACCTTCATGAAATCTGGCCATGCCTGGAAGCTGAACCCGGTGGTGGACGGCAAACCGCCAAAGTATCCTTTCACCGAGATCCCCGAGTTGCCCAAAGGTTACACCTGGAAGGACATCAGCTACGTCATCGGCGGTTACAACTGGAAGGCCCGCTTCATGGACCAGAAGGGCTATATCATCACCGACAAGCCGGGCGCCACGATCAGTGACACGACCTATCTCAACCAGTGGAACTTTGCCAACCCCGTCGTCGGTAAGAAAGCCGGTTGGGTAACGTATAATTCCGGCCAAAAGGAATTGAAATACGACTGCGGTCCCTGCCATACTACTGGCTATAGCAAGGAGGGCCATCAAGGCAACCTGCCCGGTATCGTAGGCACCTGGGCCGAGCCGGGCATCAAATGCGAGCGGTGCCACGGCCCGGGCAGCCTGCACGTCGAAAATCCGCGTGGTGTGCGCATGGAGATTGACCGTGACGCCGAATTGTGCGGCGAGTGCCACCTGCGCGGCGCACCCGAGGCGGTCAATGCCAAAGGTGGCTTCATCGAGCACCACGAGCAGTACGAGGAACTGTTCCAGAGCAAGCACATTGTCCTGGACTGTGTGGAATGTCATGACCCACACGTGGGTGTGGTGCAGTTGCGCCAGGCCAAGAAACAGACCACGCGCACCCAATGCCAAAATTGCCACTTCAAGCAGGCCAAGTACCAGGATTCTACGATCCATCCGAAAGTGGCAGAGTGCATTGACTGCCACATGCCGCGCATCACCAAGAGCGCCTGGGGGGATGCAGAAAAGTTCACCGGCGACATCCGCACCCACCTGATGGCCATTGACCCGGACCAAGTCGGCCAATTCACCGAGGACGGCAAAGAGGCGTTGTCGCAGATCGGTCTGGACTTTGCCTGCCGTCACTGTCACGTGAAAGGTGGCTCTGCCACACCCAAGACCGATGAAGAACTGCGCGAAAAGGCCGACGGCTACCACGACAAGCCCCAGGCCGCTGCGACGAAATAGAGGGTAATCAGATAGCCAAAGGGTAGCGAGTTAAGGGCGGGCTCGCTACCTGCTTTTTTGAGGAATAGGGATAACCCTGACAAAAGCAGAAGCGTCCATAGGGTTTTCCCCACTAGACAAAGCGATGTCAAGCTAATATAATTGTTAGGAATGGAACGCATTTATAGAACTAGCTTTGTAGCGTTTATATTTCACCCTCTGTGAGCAGCCAAGGAGAGAGCTCGCCGGAGGTCCGTGCCATAAGACGCGGGCTTGGTTTCCAAAAGGTCGTAAATGGAACAGGAGGTGATAGAGGTAAGAAAAATTCGCGCCTTGTAAATACACTGAAAGAGGAGAGGAGGCAATGAATTTGAAGAAACTTCTTTTGGCGTTCGGGCTGTTGTTGCTCAGTTTGGCTCTCGCCGCTTGCGGGGCGCAGCCCACCGCGGCCCCAGCCGCTGCAACCCCTTGCCCAACGCCCGTTGAGTGTCCGGAATGTCCCAAGTGCCCGGAGCCGGCTGTAGAGGTCCCCTTCCAGGAGCTATGGGCCTCTTCTGGCCACGCCGATGCCAGGGCCGAGGCTTTCACCCACTGGGACGAGGCGGATCCAAAAGAGGTTCCTGTTGCCTGCGCCAGGTGCCATAGCACCCCCGGCTACCTGGACTTCCTGGGTGTGGATGGGAGTGCCGCCGGGACGGTAGACAAAGCCGCCCCAATCGGCACGACGGTCACCTGTGTGGCCTGCCACAACGAGGCGACCCTTGTGATGGACAGGGTGGTCATGCCTTCCGGTGTCGAGATCACCGGCCTCGGGCGCGAGGCCCGCTGTATGCAGTGCCACCAGGGGCGCGAGTCCACGGTAAGTGTCAACGAGGCCATCGCCAAGGCGGGCCTCACGGACGAAGACACGGTCAGTGCCGACCTTAGCTTCAAGAACATCCACTACCTCGCTGCAGCGGCTACCCAGTTCGGTGGCATGGCCATGGGCGGCTACCAGTATGAGGGCAAGTCTTACGACGCCAAGTTCGCCCATGTTGAAGGTTTCGACACCTGTGTCCAGTGCCATAACTCCCACACTCTGGAACTCAAGGTAGAAGCCTGCACGACATGCCACACCGGTGTAGCCAGCAAGGAAGACCTCAAGAACGTCCGTATGAAGGGCTCTGAGGTGGACTATGACGGCGACGGGAACGTCACCGAAGGCATCTACTACGAGCTCGAAGGTGTTCGAGAGGTGCTCTACCAGGCTATCCAGGCCTACGGCAAAAACAAGGCTGGAACTCCCATCGCCTACGATGCGGCTGCCTATCCATACTTCTTCATAGATACCAACGGCAATGGCACAGCCGATCCCGACGAAGCCAAGAGTGACAACCGGTACAACGCCTGGACCCCACGCCTCCTCAAGGCGGCCTACAACTACCAGGTCTCCATCAAGGATCCTGGGGCGTACGCTCACGGCGGCAAGTACGTCATCCAGCTCCTCTATGACTCCATCGAGAACCTGAACCCTGACCTTGTAGCAAGTCTCCACCGGATTGACGCGGGTCACTTCGCCGGGTCGGAAGAGGCGTTCCGGCATTGGGATGAGGAAGGGGCCGTGCCAGGGAGCTGCAGCAAGTGTCATTCAGCTACCGGCCTGCCCTTCTACTTGAAGGAAGGCGTCACGGCGTCTCAGCCGCTTTCCAATGGGTTGCTGTGCACCACCTGTCACGATTCCCTGCCAGAGTTTACCCGGTATGCCGTGAAGGAGGTACAGTTCCCCAGCGGCGCCAAGCTGAGCTTTGGCGAGACGGCCGATGCCAACTTGTGCCTGCAATGCCATCAGGGGCGCGAGTCCACGCTCAGCGTCAACAAGTTGATTGCCGGCCTGGACGACGACATCGTGTCCGACAAACTGCGTTTCCTGAATATCCACTACTTTGCTGCTGGCGCAACCCGCTTTGGTACGGAGGCCAAAGGAGCTTACGAATACGAGGGCAAGACGTACAACGGTCTTTTCGCCCACGTAGAGCCTTATAGCCAGTGCACCCAATGCCATGATACGCATGGCCTTGAGGTTAAGGCAAAGGACTGTGCTACGTGCCACGCCGGCATAGAGGAACTCGAAGACATCCGTATGTCCACTACGGACTTTGATGGGGACGGCGACACAAAGGAAGGGATCGCGGGCGAGATTGCCACCCTCCGCGAGGCCCTCTACGCCGCACTGCAGAACTATGCCAGTAAAGTAGCCGGTACGGCCATTGCCTACCACGCGCAAGCCTACCCCTATTTCTTCGTAGACACTAATGGCAACGGCGTAGCCGATCCTGAGGAGGCCAAAAGTGAGAATGCCTTCAAGGCCTGGACCCCACGCCTGCTCCGCGCCGCTTACAATTACCAGTACGCCACCAAGGATCCCGGC
>JBBIJG010000072.1:1939-8935 GCA_037446095.1 Caldilineae bacterium | reverse complement strand
GTTGCCGTTTTTTTGCCGGCTACCCCATCACTCCGGCCACCGAGATCGCCGAGCACATGAGCGCCCGGATGCCCGAAGTAGGGGGCATCTACATCCAGATGGAAGACGAACTGGGCTCTATGGCCGCTGTGCTGGGAGCTTCCTGGGGCGGGGTCAAAGCCATGACGGCTACTTCGGGCCCGGGTTTCAGCCTTATGATGGAAAATGTGGGGTTAGGTATCATGACCGAGACCCCCTGTGTGGTGGTCAATGTACAGCGGGCCGGGCCTTCCACCGGGCTGCCCACCCTGGTAGCCCAGGGAGACATGATGCAAGCTCGCTGGGGCACCCATGGCTCTTACGAAATCATCGCCCTGGCCCCTAGCTCTCCACAAGAGCTTTTCGATCTCACCATCAGAGCTTTTAATCTCGCGGAGAAATACCGTCTCCCGGTGCTGGTCATGACCGATGCGGAAGTCGGCCATATGACAGAGAAGGTAGTTATCCCCCCACCCGAGGAAATTGAACTCTACCCTCGCCGCCTGGCGACCGTCCCCCCTGAAGAGTACCTGCCTTTCCGGCCCGATGAAGACCTGGTACCACCCATGGCCAACTTTGGTCAGGGCTATCGCTTTCATGCTACGGGCCTCACCCATGATGAGCGGGGCTATCCGGACACCGCCGATGATAGCGCGCAATGGCCCCTGATCCAACGCCTGAGAGACAAAATCCGGGTGAACCGGCATGACATCATCCAGTTGGAGGAAACGGACCTGGAAGACGCTGAGGTGGTGATCTGCTCCTACGGCATCTCAGCGCGTACGGCTATGTGGCCTATGGAGCTGGCCCGGAAGGAAGGGCTCAAGGTCGGGCTGCTGCGGTTGATCACCGTCTGGCCTTTTCCAGAGGACCGGGTGAGAGAGCTGGCCGGGAAAGTCAAGGCGTTCGTGGTGCCTGAGCTGAACCTGGGCCAGATCGCCCTGGAGGTCGAGCGCTGTGCCGCCGGCCAGGCAGAAGTGATCCTGGTACCGCATCCTGGGGGCGATGTCCACAAGCCGGAAAAAGTTCTGGAGGCCATCAGAGAAGCAGCACGCAAGTAGCTGCGCTACGGGAAGCGCGACAAAGGGACGCGCAGGCGTGGGCGTGGTTTGGTTCCGCGCTACATCTATTTTCAGAGGGGGAGGGAAAGGCTTGGAAGCTGAAAGACATCCCATGGATGAGCTCCTGCGGGAGGATCGTCTGCCCCACATCTGGTGTTCGGGGTGTGGGATCGGCACCGCCGTGACCTGCTTTATCAGCGCCCTGTTGAAATCGGGCTTGAATTTGGACAAGGTCGCTCTCATTTCTGGCATTGGCTGCACAGGGCGGGTGGCCGGCTATGTGAAGCTGGATTCTTTTCACACCACCCATGGGCGGGCTATTGCCTTCGCCACCGGGCTCAAGCTGGCCAACCCGGAACTCAAGGTGGTGGTTTTCAGCGGCGACGGTGATCTCATCGCCATCGGCGGCAATCACTTCATCCACGCTGCGCGGCGCAACATTGACATGACAGTCTTGTGCGTCAACAATTTCAACTACGGAATGACAGGAGGTCAGGTGGGCCCTACGACACCTATTGGAGCTAAGACAGCGACCTCACCTTACGGCTGTTTTGAGCATCCTTTTAACATCCCATATCTGGCAGCAGCCAGTGGGGCGGTCTATGTGGCGCGCTGGACTGTGCTTCACGTGCGGCGCCTGGAAAGATCCATCGGCGAGGCCCTGACCAAGCGCGGTTTCAGCCTGGTTGAGATCATCGCCCCCTGCCCTACGAGCTACGACCGCTGGCAAGGACGACGCACAGGGTTGGATTCTCTCAAATATTATCATCAGAAGGGGGTGATCAAACACGGTGCCAACCCCAGGGATGTGGACATTAACGTAGACGGGGGAGAGATTATCGAGGGCGTTTTTGTGAATGTTGAGAAGCCCACCTTCCTCGACTTTTGCCGGGAAGGGTTAAGCAGGGCGATGGCAGCAGAGGGTTAGCGAGGCTTGTGCGCCACGAAACCCCGTGCCTGAGTACAGGCAGGTCAAGGAGGACCAGGATGAATCGAGCAGAGATCAGGCTGAGTGGTTTTGGTGGACAGGGTATCATCAAGATGGGCTACATTATCGGTGAAGCAGCAGCGATCCATGACGGTAAGAACGCCACTTTTACCCAGACTTACGGGCCCGAGTCCCGGGGTGGGGCTTGTGCGGCCCAGGTTGTCATCTCCGAGGAGCCTATCAGTTATCCTCACGTCATTGATCCCGAGATCCTGGTGGTTATGTCCCAAGGGGCTTACACCAAATACGTCCCTGGTTTCAGGAAAGATGGCCTTTTGATTATTGATGAAGACCTGGTGCAGACCGACGAGACAGCCGATGGGCTGAGGGTCCTCTCCATCCCGGCCACCCGCCTGGCTGAGGAGCTGGGACGCAAGATGGTGGCCAATGTGGTTATGTTGGGCTTCCTTGCGGCAGTTACCGACCTGGTTTCGGTGGAAGCGATGAAAAAGTCGGTGCTCTCGGCGGTGCCCAAAGGTACAGAGGAACTGAATAAGAGGGCCTTTGAACGGGGATATGAGTATGGGCAGCAGATCGTGAGGAGTTCCTAGACCTGACAGGTTTTGCTAAACCTGTCAGGTCTGGGGTCTGGACATGTTGAGGAGGATTGTCCTATGAAAACCCAACTCTACTTTTCCCTATTGCTGTTAGTCACCTTGCTGGCAGCTTGCCTGCCCCAAAGGCCGGGTCCGGCCAGGGAGCCTCCCGCTCCGCCGGAAAGCGTCTCACCCCGGTCCGTCCCCACCGAGGTCCTGACACCAGCTCCCACTCCGGTCTCACTGACTCACGCCATTGCCGCGGCCGTGCCGGGCCGCTTTGCCGCCTACGAACCGTACAGCGTGGAGGTCAAGCCGTCCGTCCAGCCCTATGAGGTTGACTTGAACCGCGTGGCCAATCCTGATGTCTTGCTGGCCCTCACCGACGAGCAACGGACCCTGCTACAACAAAACGGTTTCGTGGTGGTGCCCTACGGAGCGCAGCAGATTTACCAGATTTACCAGGCAGCCAAAGAGCGGGGGCAGCCCATCTTTGTCACCACCGATGCCCTGCTCCACACCTATCACATCCTCTACGACTATACCCTGCGCTTCGCCGAGAGCGAGCATTTCGTAGGCGACTTGCAAGGGCTGAGTCAGGCCATGCTGGCTGCTTCCTTGCAACAAGCTCAGAGCGCCTCGGGGCAGGTTCAAGAGGCAGCCAAGCGTAACGTGGCCTTTTTCGCCGTGGCCTCGGCCTTGCTCGATCCGGGAGTGGCTGTTCCCTCTGAAGTGAAAGATTTGGTCCAGGCCGAGCTGGCTCTCATCGAGGCCCATGAAGGTTTCTCCGATTCGCCCATCTTCGGCTACAAAGAAGACTACAGCCAGTACGTGCCGCGAGGCCACTACACCCGAAACGAGACTTTTGAGCGCTACTTCAAGGCCATGATGTGGTACGGGCGGATGATGTTCCGCCTGAAGCCAGGCGACAAGCCGGAGGACATCCAGAAGGGGCGGATGGAGACCCGCCAGGCTATCCTTATGGTGGCTGCCCTGCAAAGCGCCACTGTAGGCAACCAGCCGGCGTTGGCTGTCTGGGATCGCATCTACGAACCGACGGTCTTTTTCGTCGGCCAAACCGACGACCTGAACGTCTACGACTACAGCCAGGTGATCCAGGAGGTCTATGGCGAGAGCCTGAACTTGGGCGACCTGGAGGATGAGGCCCGGCTGGACGCTTTCATAGAGAAGGCCATGACTCTGCACCCGCCCAAGATTGTGTCCTCCTTCGTCACCGACCGGGAGAAACCGGAGGAGGTGACCAGGGGTTTCCGCTTCATGGGTCAGCGCTTCATCCCCGACTCGTACATTTTCCAGCAGTTGGTCTACGACAAGGTCAAGCTCTATCAGGGCACGAGCCAGCCCTTCACCCGGGTTGACACCATAGCCGGCCCCATCCGTGGCTTCCCGCGGGGATTGGACGTGGCTTCGGTGCTGGGTTCCCGACGGGCTGAGGAGATCCTCGCCGCCGAGGGCGATGCCGATTACGACGGCTACCCGGAGCAGTTGGCCAGGCTGCGCGAGGAGTTCGCTACGCTGCCCGCCGAACAGTGGGTGGAAAACCTCTACTGGAACTGGCTCTATTCCCTGCGGCCGCTGCTGGAGATGAAAGGCGAGGGCTACCCTGTTTTCATGCAAAACGCGGCCTGGGCCGACAAGGACCTGAACACCTTCCTGGGTTCATGGACCGAGTTGCGCCACGACACCATCCTCTACGCCAAGCAGAGCTACACCATCATAGCCACGGGCCTCATGCCCGAACCGGAGCCAGCCAAAGGCTACGTGGAACCCCAGCCCGAGGTCTACGCCCGCCTGGCCGCCTTGTGCAAGCAGATGCGGGTGGGGCTGGAGGACCGCGGCCTACTGAACCCGGAATACACCGACAAGCTCAGCCGGATGGAGTCGCTTCTGCTGTCCCTCAAGACAATGGCCGAGAAGGAACTATCCGGCCAGGCGTTGACCGACGAAGAGTACGCTCAGATCCGGGACATCGGCGATGCTCTGGAGGGCCTTACCACCTTTTCGGTCGAGGTGGCGGGCCAGATCACTTCCGAAGGTGATGAGCGGATGGCCATCGTGGCCGACGTGCACACCGAGGGCAACTCCGGCCAGGTGCTGGAAGAGGGCGTGGGTGACGCCTTCACCATCTACGTCGTCGCGCCGGTGGAGGGCCAGCAGGTGGTGGCCCAGGGCGGGGTTTTCTCCTATTATGAGTTCAAGCAGCCCATGAGCGACCGCCTGACCGACGAAGCCTGGCAGGCGTTGGAACCCAAGCCTGATTTGCCCCGCTGGACGGCGAGTTTCATCCGGTAGATGTTATCAACCGAGAGGGCCTGCTTCCAGGGAGAAGCAGGGCCTTGTTGTCAACCAATTGGCGGGCAGACATAATCTGTGCTATAACTATTTATAACGACCGACGCGGGGAGGTGAAAAATGCTTCAAATTAATCCCAAGGTTAGAGAGGTGGCCGAGGCTATTGAGGAATTTAGCTCAGAGGATAGGCAACAATTGTTGAGCATACTCCCCAAGCTTTTGGGGATTTCCGCTGAGGATTTTGGCTGGCTAAAACTTTCGGAGTCGACCTTTGCCTTCTGGGAGAACGAAGAGGATGCCATCTATGATGAGCTATAAACGCGGTGACGTCGTACTGGTGCCCTTCCCCTTCACCGATTTGTCAACCGCAAAACAGCGACCGGCATTGGTTGTCTCAGCAGACTGGTTCAATGAGATCAGACGTGACCGAGTTTTGGTCGCATCACTTCTCAGATCCCCGCCACGTTGGAAGATGACCAATACCTTCTTTCTCGCGCCGATATAACCGACGCTGGTCTGCCTAAACCTTCGATGGTGAAGCTGGGCAAGATATTCACCATCGAGCAGAGCTTGATCAGGAAGACCTTGGGGGCTTTGTCAAAGCCGACCATGAAAGCTATCTCCCAGGCTCTGGCAAGAGTGTTCAGTATGGAGTCTACATAGGCTGTCATGATGAGATATGTGCCTCAATATGGCCTCCCTTGCTGGAGGCCCTTTTTTGTGGTACAATCCCCCAGAGCTTTCGATTGGACTGGAGGAGGTCATCTTGAACCTTTGGCCACTGGCCTTCGGGTTTGTCTTCAGCGCTCTCATCGCCTGGGGCGGGTACAATAAGCGCTCGCTGTCGCGTAGCGGCGTAGCAGGGGCCATCATTTTGGGCACGGTCATCTTTGGCCTGGGAGGTTGGATTTGGGGGCTACTACTGATCGCCTTCTTTGTTTCCTCCAGCCTCCTCTCCCGCTACAAAGAAGCCGAGAAAGAGGGCCTGGCAGAAAAGTTCGCCAAGGGCTCCCAACGGGACCTGGGCCAGGTCCTGGCCAACGGCGGTTGGGGGGCGATTCTGGCTGTCCTCTATTTCTTGCGCCCCAACCCTCTTCTCTTCGCCGCCTTTGTAGGCACGATGGCCGCTGTCAATGCCGACACCTGGGGCACAGAGGTAGGTGTGCTGAGCCCCACCATGCCCCGGCTGGTGACCAACGGCCAGCCGGTGCCCACAGGCACTTCGGGTGGGGTGAGCTTTTTGGGTACTCTGGCTGCTCTGGCGGGAGGGCTGTTTATTGGCCTGGCCGCCCTTGTCCTGCGGCTGGTGGAGGGCTTCTGGGCAGGCCAACGGGTCTGGGCAGACCTGTGGCTTTTGCTTTTTGCAGGCCTGGGCGGGTTGGCAGGTTGCTTTTTCGACAGCCTGCTGGGAGCAACGGTCCAGGGCGTCTACTACTGTGAGGGCTGTCAGAAAGAGACCGAAAGCCAGGTCCACCGTTGTGGCCGGGAGACCCGCCTGAAACGTGGCTGGCCATGGCTGAACAACGACGCCGTGAATTTCATCAGCGCCGTGGTGGGAGGAGGGGTCGCAGCACTGCTGGGCTGGCTTATCCTCTAACCCCAGATGTAAAATCTGCAAAGGTACTTGATTGGCGCAGGCTGAGCGACAACCCAGGCCTCGCCGGGCAAGCCCCCTCTCCTAAACGTTTGCCAGCCCAGCCAGAACATGGTATAATCATACCGGACGGGAAGCCGTCGCCTCTGTTCTATCTCTGGCCTCCTTCCTGCGCCTGTGGGGTAGGGGGAGAGAGAAAGCGGAGGTGAGTCCGTTATTTCCGGAGGAAATAAGAATGGCCACATCTTTACAAATCGTTCAGATTATCGTGGCGGCGACGCTGATCACACTCATTCTTTTGCAAGCCAAGGGGACAGGACTGGGGAGTGTCTTCGGAGGCGATAGTCCAGTCTATAGGAGTCGCCGGGGGGTGGAGAAGACCCTCTTCAACGCAACCATTGGCTTATCGGTGGTGTTCTTCCTGGTCGCCATAGTCAATGTCATCCTAGCGAAGTAAATTGATCCAGCACATCCGTTGGCAGGCTA